>NZ_QHHQ01000011.1 GCF_003258595.1 Acuticoccus sediminis | reverse complement strand
ATGCCGGCGCGCGTCAGCCACACGGTCCCGCATTCTGGTATGACGACGGAAGCCATCAAGGTCTCATCGGACCAGCAGTTCATCACCGACGCGACATTAGCGAGAGATAGATCTGCCGCTTCGGCCAGGTCAGTTGGTCTCACCACAGGCCCGGCCGGCGTCAACCAGCACTCGGACTTAAGGCGCCGAACCTTCATCGACCGAGCCCCAACATAGGCGCCCCTCATCACCGACGGATGGATCGCAGCAGGCACCTAGGGCCGTTCGGCAGGTGTGGGAAGACCTCCATTTGGTGGCCTCTCCGCGATATCCATCAGCCGCCGCAGATATAGCACTTCCTGCCGCGCCTGGTTCAGCCTTGAGTGATGCGAGTGGGCATCCCCCAGCTGTTCCAGCGTTTCAAGGCGACGTTCGGCCGCCGCCAGACGCTTCCGAAGCCTATCGCTGGCGTCAGAGGCCATGGGGGGAGCTCGCCTCGCAATGTATCGGAGCTTGCACGCCCCTTGAACCTGCATTGGAAGGGTTGATCTTCTCTATGAAGATACCGGATGGGCCTGGCCGACCAAAGCCCGGGCGGATGGCCTGTCGCCGCAGCAAGTGTTCGGCTGGCGTAAGAAGGCGCTGGCGGACGTGAGGTGCGGACGCCTTCACCCTCGTGGAAGCGGAGGAGGACGAGGCGAAGGCGGCACCGTCGAGCTCGTGCTCGGCGAGGTGACGATCCGGGTTGGTCCCGACGTGTCGCCGGGGGCGGATCGTGGAGACCGTGCGGGCGTTCCGTCAATATCGAGCCGGCAAATGGCCCGGTGTCCACGTAGCGGCACCCATTCCCACGCTACGCTCCTTTTTCTGTGATGCCAGTCTTCGGCACTGATCTTATTCGCGGTAAGTTTAAGCTGTTTAAGAAATGCCGCATCCAGATCTCCCCCCAGTCGGCGTTCATGTGCAAATGTTCCTCGTCGCCGTGACGAACGCCGACTTGCTTTTCACACATGGCCAGCCGCTCCGACCCAACAGAGAACGACTGTGGTGTTGTCAACCCCTTACATAAAACATCCGGCACCCGGATCAGCGAGAAATCTTCTTCGCCTAGTGCTGCTTCGAGCCTGTTAGCCACCGTATTATAGTCTTCTGTTTCATTCACATCCTCGTTCCTGGCGGTCGGAAGTGGATTGTGGCTAATCATGATCGGAGAGGCCCCTATCTGTCGCAATCGCGAGGCCATGATCATGGCGTTATTTGACAGTACCGTGTCCCGGAAAATTGCCGCGCAGACCGCGGCCGATAGGCCGGGCTGACCGCGGCAAAGAGCCTGGCGCAGCTTTAGCCCCATTCCGTGAATAACGAATATGTCGTGATCCGAAGCAACAACTTCTGTTGGCCCGCCGGAGGTGAACGCGA
This sequence comes from Acuticoccus sediminis, assembly GCF_003258595.1. Taxonomy (NCBI): domain Bacteria; kingdom Pseudomonadati; phylum Pseudomonadota; class Alphaproteobacteria; order Hyphomicrobiales; family Amorphaceae; genus Acuticoccus; species Acuticoccus sediminis. The sequence goes on along the minus strand of NZ_QHHQ01000011.1, from coordinate 179,189 downwards.
TAAAATTCGCAAGATTTTCGCTTTCAGGGGTCAGGCGATCGCCATTGGGAAGCATGCCCAACATTTTTGCAGCACGGGCTGCAAAGAACGTGATTTCCACGTTATCATAATTGGCATGGATCCGATCCCATCCGGATTTTAGCGCGCCTACATGAGAGTTGCCTAGAACAGCGATGCGGTGCGGTGTCGTCATTGCGCGCGCCCGCCGAATGCGTCCAGAAGTTCCTCTTCGCAAGCGAGGTCAGATGCGCTTTGCGGTTCGTCTGAGTTGGCTCCGTGAGAGGCAAACTTGGCCTTCCGCGCAGCCGATCGTCGTCCACCTCGGACCGCGATCGACCCGGATTCAGGAAACGCGTTCTGGAGATCGGCGAAGAAGCAGTCCATTACATGGGTCACTCCATGCATATTAACGCTGCGCATATTTGGTTCGAACGCAGAGCCACGAAAAGCAGGGGAGGTAATGATTTCGTAGGACGGAAAGTAATCCACGTTTTCGAGCGTTTCCGCTGTCTCCCCGGCGACGGCGCGCAGGATTGACTTGGAATGCGTGGTTGCAACCAGCACATGCTCACCTGAGTTGGTCGCCGTCAGTGGCACTGGTGACACGGTGAGCAGAAAGTGCAGCCCGGGATTGGTGGTCTCCATCATCTTGATAGCTGTTCGAAGCGCTCGGCGGATCTCGGGGTAGCGCTGGTTGCGAAACTTATGGCGGGCAGGATCGAAGTTGCCGCCGACGGTGCCGGGACACATGGGATACTCATACCCATCGGTGTCGTACCAACTTTCTGTTAATCCCAGAGTGAAGACGAAAACACGCGCCTTGCGGATTGCCTCGCCGAAGGCAGTGATCGTGACCGCGCGGGACGCCAACATTTCATCACGACTCTCAAACCCGCCAGGCTCAATCAGAGGGCGGAACGGGTCGAGGAACCGGCCCTCGGACGTCTCCCAAGCGACATCGGGGGCTTCGGTCGCACCGGTTCCCCAGGACACCCACTGTTCCAACAGCGAGGTTGTGTAGATGTTGGCTGTCCGGGCCGAGAAGATGTCGTAGTTGAACTTGATCGCGTTTTCCGGCGATAGCCCCTTGGGCGTCGGCTCTGTACTCGTCCAAGCGTAGCCGCGTGCGGCCATGGCCCGTCCGATATGCTGCGCGAAGCAGGAGCCGAAGGTAACAATGGGCGTCTGGTGGGTGATATTGAACTTTGGAGTCCAGAGCCGTTGGATATCGAGAGGATGGCGCTTGGCTACGGCAGGAGCCCAGAAGGCTTCTTCTGGTAGAGTTTTGTACGGATGTGTCAATGGAGCCGACTCATTCTAGGATGGAACCTATCTGGTGGATCCGCCTATCGTAGGGAATCACCCCGAGTTCATGGGCGGCCATTTGGTTTGCTTAAATCGGGCGGCCATCTGCAGTTCGTGGGCGACGGCATAAAGCTCCTCGCCTTCGGCCAGCGGGCCGTCACGGTGGATTCCAGCAGCCGGCGATTATCGAATCAATCGGCACTGGAGAGCATCAGCTAAAAGCTCGGGAACATTCGAAGGCTGGTGGCCATTGCCTCCTCCTCCGTGAAGTCGCTGACGACCTCCTCCAGTGGCACCACCACCGGCTCTGGAAGTTCGATCCCGAACTCCGTCTTGAGCCACTCTAAGTCACCAGCTGTTTCGTCTTGTGCCTGCTTGAGCACCGCGTGAGATAGCGTGAACCGTGGGCCCGGAATAGCGGATAGTGCCATCACCCTTTGACGATGGGCCATCCGATTTTTTTTCCCCCTTCGTGGAGCGTTACGTTCGGTGGTGGCGCTGAGGACCATCGCTGCTGGTAGCGATAATGCCTCATTCGTGCGGATGCCTTTTATAAAACTGCGATCACCCGTATAACCTACCGCATCAAGGACATCGTGTTGTATAGATTTTCTTGACAATAATGTCGGATCATATCCTCTGACAATCATTCTGTCTCGGCCAAAAATGTTGATCATATCAGTTAACCTATCCCGGATATGAGTTATCGGTGGATTATTTTCAATATCTTTTATTAATCTTCTTTTTCCTTTTAAATTCTGAGAAGAAATGCTAATCACATGGGACAGTGGATGCCTAACATATACAAGACAATATACCTCTTTAGAGAGTTTCTCTACGGCTTTCCGCACTCCGGCAATCTCAGAAAAAGAAAGGCGTGAAACTGTCTCTTCAGAGAGAAAAAGAGGAATCTCTTTCAGAGAGCGGAATTTCTCGCACATTTTATTGAATCGATGGAAAGCACCGCGCTTCTGCCTCGCTTTCAATTCACGTCCAGAAATGTGCGCTCCGACATACCGTACATAGGGGTGCTTCAATCCAGGCCCCGGATAAAACAATCCGTTTTCAAGAAGATTATCTCGTTCCTCAGAAAATTCCTGTTGCACCGCAGTGCTTCCAGTTTTCTCAAATCCAATATGGAAGTATACAGGAGCCAAGATCGATCTCTTTTATTTGTGGGAATTTGACGGCATAGACCACACCTCCCGGCAATATCGCTTCGCCCGAGAGTCAGGTCATTGACCTAAAGATTCTTGGTTGGTGTTAGGGGGGCAGTTGGCTCGATCTCTGTCGATCGACGTCTTATATTGCGAACTGTCATTCGACGGCTCGATCACCCACCCCACTACAGAGAGGTTCAGATGAGACCGGCGATGACGTCGGCGACGTCGAGCGAAAAGACGCCCTCCAGCATGATGGTGCCTTCTGCCGCGCCGGAGACGGTGAGGAGTATCCCCTCGCTGCGGGTCGTCGCGGTGATCTCGTCGAGCCGGACACCCTCGATGATCAGCGTATCGCTCGTGGTGAAGCCGACGACCGTGTCGGTGCCGAAGCGGCCTTCGAAGCGCAGCGTGTCCCGACCGGTTCCGGGCGACAGGACGTCCGCTCCCGTCCCGCCGATGAGGACATCCGAACCATCTCCGCCGACCAGCGTGTCGGACCCATCCTCGCCGCTCAGCGTGTCCGATCCCTCGTTGCCGAAGAGGCTGTCGGCGCCCTCGCGGCCGAACAGCACGTCATTGCCACCCTCGCCCATGAGCGTGTCGAAACGTGAGCCGCCGATGGCGCTGTCGTTGCCGGCGCCCCCCAGGATGATGTCCGCGCCTTCGCCGCCGAACATGGTGTCGTTGCCGTGCTGTCCCAGCAGCGTGTCACGCCCTTCCTGGCCGAGGAGACGGTCGAAATGGTCGCCGCCGAGGATGAGGTCCTCCCCCTCGTTGCCGCGCAGGACGTCCGCCCACGCGCCGCCTTTCAGCGTGTCATTGCCTTCTGCCCCGCTCAACACGTCGCGGCCGGCCCCGCCCGTTATCTCGTCGTCGCCCTCTCTCCCCACGATGGTGTCGGCGCCGTCGTAGCCGCGGCCGATATCGTCGCCGTGCGTCAGGGTCAGATTGTCGTCGTCCGGCGTGCCGCGGATGGTGGTTCGTTCGCCGACAGGGCCGGGGTCGGTGTGGCCGTAGGCATCGTACCAGCGCTGCCACAGCGCGCCGAGGTCTTCCTGGTAGGCGGGCTCGTCGGCCAGATTGTGGTTCTGCTCCGGGTCGGCCACCATGTCGTAAAGCTCTTCGGTACCGTCGGAGTACTGGATGTAGCTGTACTGCGGCGTGCGCATCATGATGCTGTCGCCCATCCAGGTGAAGACCGCCCGGTCCAGGCTGAGGTCGGCGTCCGTCAGGAACGGCACCAGACTCATGCCTTCGAGGCGTGCGGGGATGTCGAGCCCGGCGATGTCGAGGAGGGTCGGGTAGAGGTCGAGGAGACTGACGACCTGGTCCACGGTCTCGCCGCCGGTCACCCCCGGCACGGAAAAGATGAACGGGATCTTCGCCGCCTCCTCCCACAGGGTGAACTTGCCCCAGCGGTCGTCGCGGTCGCCGAGGTGGTAACCGTGGTCGCTCCACACGGCGATGGCCGTGTCGCCGTCGTGCCCGGTCGCTGCCACGGCATCGAGGAGGCGGCCGAACTCCCAGTCGACGTAGGAGACGGTCGCGAGATACGCCTGCACGTATTTCTTCCAGGACTCCGGCGTGTCCGGCTTGGGGTGCCAGCCCTGATACTTCAGCTCCTCGAGGACAACGGCGGGAATGCCCGGCAGATCCTCCGACCCCTCGCCGGGCACCCGGATCTCCTCGATGGGGTAGAGGTCGTAGAACCGCTCCGGCACCGTGAAGGTCTTGTGCGGCTTGACGAAGCCGACGTTCAGCATGAACGGCGCATCGCCATCGTAGCTGCGCAGGAAGCCGATGGCGTGATCGGCGGTGACGTTGTCCGCCATCTCCTCGGTAAACGAGTCCGGCATCGGTGAGATCTCGGTCGGAGCCGGATCGCCGCCCCGGTAACCGATCACCGTCGTGTACTCGCTGAAGAGCTTCTCGCCGAGGTCGGCGGGGATGGTCTTCTGGTGAAAGACCTTGCCGTAGGACGCGACGTGGAAGCCGTTCTGAAGGAAGTTGGCGGGCAGCGTATCCTCGGGCGCGACGCCGTCGCGCCAGCTCTCCTGGTTGGTGAAGACACCGGTGGTGACGGGCGACTGGCCCGAAAGCGCCGCCGTTCTGGCCGGGCTGCATAGTGCGACCGGCGTGTAGGCATTGGTGAAGGACGTGCCCGACTCGGCGATGCGCGCGAGGTTCGGTGCATGGACCTGGTCGGTGAAGATCGAGGCTGCACCGATCCAGTATGCGAGGTCGTCGAAAACGACGTTGATGATATTCATGGCGCCGGATCTCTCTTCCGCGTGCCGTTCGGACTCCCTTGCGATCCGGGTCACACGCGCTCGGGCGCAGTACGCACTGCGAGAGGGTTAAAAGAACAACTGAGTCAAAGCTGTACCCAGTCAGTCGATGTCAATAGAATCGAGCATAGCAGTCCTCCGGAGTCAAAAAGGCGAGAGCGACGAGCAATCCGCAAGCGTATATGCCCCCGGCGATGCCCACCGCTGCCAACCGCTGCGGACCTGACCGTCCCCTCTTCGCCGGGGCCCTCGCCTCGCTCGGCAGCGGCCACATCCGCGCGCGGTTTTGCCGGCCGACGTCCAACGGCAACGCCGGGCGCTCCTCAGGGAGCGGGCCAGCGCCCTCCCCCAATGGGTCCCACCGGCGGCACGCCGCCTTCATCGGTCTCTCCCGGGAGCTTGCCGAACTACTCTATAAGATCTGGCAACTAGAGTTCGAAGTCGGCCTCCGATAGGTTAACCACGCCATTTAGAAGTATGATGAGATCGGCGGCCCGATCACCATCGATGTCACCTTGGATGATCGTCCTCGAGTGCCCGGCGTGCTCGAAGCGAAGTTCGCCGGCGGTGTTCGAAAATTCGGATGTCCCGATGAATGTGAAGGCCTGATTTCCTCTCGAGGAGGCAACCGCGTCGATTTGGGACACGTCCATCCGGTCGAGGTCCTTTTCGAAGTCGTCGATCCAGTCGGACTGGATCGCGTTGCTGTCCCGAACCGAGCGGAAACGGAATATGTCCGCCTCGGACCCCCCGACGAGAAAGTCGGCTCCCGGATTGCCACGCAAGACGTCGACACCCTTGCCGCCGAATAGCCTGTCATCTCCGGCATTCCCGCTAAGCTGGTTGTTCAGGCCGTTGCCAACCAGAATATCGTTGTGTTTGGACCCGATCAGACCTTCGACCGAGATGAAAACATCACCAGCTGCTTCACCGGTCCCATGCCGTCCATTGAGCTGCGCGCGCACTCCCGTTGCCGCGTGAGAGTACGACGCGAAGTCATGTCCGTCGCCGCCGTCGAGCCGATCATGCCCGGGGCCGCCCCAAAGAAGATCATTCCCGGTCATGCCGTGGAGATCGTCGTCGCCGTTCCCTCCGCGGAGATGGTTGCCGCCGTTGTTGCCCCGCAACACGTCGTCACCGGCACTGCCGATAATTCCGTCGATCCCGTGGTAGCGGTCGCCATCGGCGTCTCCGCCGGTTCCAACGCCCCCCTGTCCGATGTCCACCTGCACATCGGGCAGGGACATCGAATAGTCGACAGTGTCGAACCCGGCGCGGCCCCAGACAACATCAGCACCGCGTCCGCCATCAAGAAGATCCGCGCCTGCGTGTCCGTCGAGGGTGTCATCACCATCGTCACCCGACAGTATGTCCTTGCCGCCAAGGCCCCTGAGCACATCGTCGCCGGTGCCGCCATGCAGGACATTGCCTTTTCCGTTTCCCGCGATCTCGTCGTCTCCGGCCGTTCCGGTCCGACGCTCGGAGCCCCTCTGTTCGACGATTGTGATGACCTGGTTCGCGGCAATATCGGTCAGCTCCTGGACGATTCCATTCGTCCAGCGGACTTCGATCCGGTCGATCCTGTCGTTCCCGGCCAGTCCGACATGAACGATCTTTTCGTTCTGAGACCACTGTCCGTGGGTCCCCGCCGTGACGTCACGCAGTTGGGTCTTCCCGCCGGCAGTCACGAAGATCTGTGACCCGATGCCGTCCCGGTTTGAATCACGGCCCTTCAAGTCGATTTCGATCCAGTGATTGCCGTTGCCCTCGTTTCGGATCAGCCGGTCCGTCGTGTGGTCGTATTCAAGAAACATATCCAAGAAGCCGTCCCGGTCGTAATCCGTCGTCGTCACCGACAGCGGAGGGCCATCCCGCCGGCCTATCGTGTTCCCGAGTTCCTCGTCCGCCAGGAAGTGCCCTGTCCCGTCGTTCCAGAGCATAACATTCGGATAGGCTTTATTATCGTGCAACTCGCCATATTTGACGCCGTTCAAGAGGAAGATGTCCACATCCATGTCATTGTCGAAGTCGGCGGCAGCGGCACTTCGAGTTGAGTACAGGTGTCCGCTCAAACCAAGCGCATTTGTCGCGTCGGTGAGGCCCGAGGGGCTATTCAGGAAGAGCCTGTTGGCGAAGATCTTTTCGTCCCGCATTTCCTGCGTGGCGGAGTAGACGTCGTTTTTCAGATCTCCGTCAAAATCTGCAATCAGTATATCTCTGGCGGTGGTCGGGCTCTGCAATGTCTCAAGCGTCTTGAACCGCGGACCTGTCGCGCCGTCGAAGATTTTGTGATCTTCGGTCATGAAATCGAGAATGCCGTCGCCGGTGACGTCTCCAAAAAAGAGACTCTGGACATAATCTTCGACGGTTGTCGCCCCTACGATGTCGTCGACATTCACAAAAAAGCCGGCCGGCTTCTGATGGAACAATGCGCCGGGCGAGGAGTCTTCCGTCCGATAGTCCGCTGTGTTGTAGAAATCCAGCAATCCATCCCGGTCGTAGTCGAACCAGGCCACGTCCCGACCGCTCGCTTTCGGGTACTGGATCCTGTAGGCCTCGGCGACATCATCGAGCCGACCGTTCTCATTCAGAAGAAGCTGGTTCTTCTCGCCACCCGAGGGCGTACCGGTTCCGCCCAGAAGAATGATGACGTCCTGATCTCCGTCATTGTCGAAATCAGCCCACGCTGTTCCGTGCAGATCCCCCCAGTAGTCATCGCGCAAAGGGTTGTAGGCACTCTCAGGCCGATCCATGACCGACTTGAGCATTTCCAAGAAGTGCCCGTCGCCCTGGTTGAGCCACAGCATGGGTGGGTGGGCGAAATGATTGCCCTGCCACAGGTCTGAAAGCCCGTCTCCGTTAAAATCGCCCCATGCAGCCGGCCTGGTAACTCTAACAATTGTTGCGTCAAATCCGGCGGATTCGGTAAGATCGAGGAAGGTTGTCCGTTCGGCCCCGCCGAATACCCTCATCATATTATTCTCCCGCGCCTGTTTGACGAACAATCAACGACTCAACATCACTCCACTGTTGGCCCAGTCACTCCGCCGCGTCCGAAAGCTCGCTGATCGAGCAAGACATACGGCCCCGCAACCCGGATTGACTTTCATCAATCTATCGTCGACGCCGCGTCCCCGTGATCAGCTCGATCCGCTGATCGTCCTCCGACATAAGCGTGTCCTCAAGGAAATCCTTGAGCCTTCCTGCTTACGCCAGCTGTCCGGTCGAAACGGGGGGCGCTTCACTATCCGATCGGCTTCTTCCGTATCGACATCGCCGAAGTGCGTACGGCCGCGGGAAAGCCCCAGCTTTTCGTGGCGATCGATCCGACATCAAGGTTTGCTTTTGCCCAACTCGTGGAGAAGGCCAATCGCAGGACGGCAGCGGCCTTCCTCGTCGCTCTCATCGACGCAGTTGCCTACAAGATCCACACCGTCCTCACCGACAACGGGATCCAGTTCCGCCACCCACCGCGCTGCGCAAACGGTCCAACCGCGCAATACATGACCCACATGTTCGCCATGCGCTGCAACGGAAATGGCATCGAGCACCGCCTTACCAAGCTTGAACCACCCGTCAACCAACGGCCAGGTCGAACGGATGAACCGGACGATCGAGGGCGCCACAGTCAAGCGTTTCCGCGACGACGGACCACCGGCAACTCAGGCGCCACCTACAACGACGGCCGCCGTCTCTAGACCCTCAAAGGCCTCATACCCTTCGAATTCATCTGCAAGCAGTGATACAACAGCCCAAACACTTCATCCTCAACCCGCTGCATCAAATGCCGGGACTGAACACCTAGACGAGGATTCCGCGCCGCGCATCGCGGGGGGCATTACGCACATTACTCCGCGGCGTGCGCCTTTCCGGTCATGAGTCGGTCGAGCGACGCGATCAGATGGGCGCGGTCCACGACGCCCAGTCCCCTGCCGTCACGGTCCACCACTCGCATGACGCGTTCGCTTGCGCTCGCGCGCTGCATCAGCTCCGACAACGGCATATCGGCGGCGATCGTGTCTCCCGTGTCCAGCGTCCCGGGCACTGCAACGTCGGCCGCCTGGAGGAAGCGCAGGCGGATGTCGCGGGTCGCGAAGCTTGCGACATAGGGCGTGGCTGGCGCGAACACGATATCGCGCGGCGTGCCGATCTGTACGATCCCCCCATCCGACATGACCGCGATCCGGTCGGCGATGCGTGCCGCCTCGTCGAAGTCGTGGGTGATGAAGACCGCCGTCTTCCGGTAGGTGCGGACCAGTGAGGCAAATTCGTCCTGCAGGTTCGCCCGGATCAACGGATCCAGCGCGCTGAACGGCTCATCGAGGAGCAGGACTTCCGGGTCGGTTGCAAGTGTGCGGGCAAGACCGACCCGCTGCTGCATGCCGCCGGACAGCTCATGCGGATAGCGATGGGCCCAGTCGGCAAGCTCGACGCGATCGAGCCACGTCAGGGCGGTTGCCATGCGATCCCGGCGGGGGACGCCACGGACCTCCAGTCCGAACATCACGTTCTCGATCACGGTCCGGTCGGGAAAGAGACTGGTGCTCTGGAAGACCATGCCGACCTGCGTGGCCCTCAGGGCCTGCAAGTCGCTGCGCGAGAGGCGGGATATGTCCCGCCCGTCGACGGCGACCGAACCTGCGGTCGGCGCCACCAGACCGTTCATGTGACGCACCAGCGTGGACTTGCCGCTGCCGGAGAGGCCCACGACGGCGAGCGTCTCACGCCGCCGAACCGTCAGATCGACCCCGGCGAGTGCGGCAAATACGCCGAAATCACGCTGAAGACATTCGCGATCGGGCCCGGCCGACAGCACCCTCTTCGCAGTCTTCACCGCGCGAGGCGCGCCGTAGAGTTTCCAAACGCCCGATAGTGCGACGGAGGGGACGGGATCTATCGATAATCCCTGCGGCGCGCCGGAACGCGTCATTGCGCGGCCTTTGCCTCCGCGAGCCAGGCGTCGAACTGTTCGGCATGCTCCTCGACCCAGGCGACGGCATGGGCGCGGATCGCCTCGTCGGACTTCTCACCTTCGTAGATGCGGTAGTTCTCGGCCACGACGTCCGCGACGGGGATCGTGACGAGTTCCATCCACTTGGCGGCGACAGGATTGTCCTCCGCGAAGCCCTTGTTGGCGATGACGCCGATCGTATTGACGGTGTGGCCCACGTTGCGCCCGTCCGGGAGCGTCGTCAGGGTCGGATCGTCAGACTCCGGCAGGCTCGTGAAGGGTACGGTCAACTGGACGACGTCTTCGCCCGGCACGAGAATCTGAGAGACCCAGAGCGGCATGTAGGTGTAGTAGACGACAGGCTCGCCAGAGGCATGGCGCGCCAGGATCTCCGAGGCGATCACCGCCATGTCGCCCTGCACGTGGTCCACCGTGGGGCGCAGCTCGTAGGCGTCCATCTGGTGCTCGATGACCCGCTCGCAGCCCCAGCCCGGCGGGCAGCCGAAGAGTTGGGCTTTGCCGCTGCCGTCGGCGGAGAAGAGCGCGGCGATCTCGGGATCCTGCAGCTGATCGATGGACGAAATGTCGTGGGCTTCCGCCGTCGCCTTGTCGATGAAATATCCCTGCGTCGCCCCTTCGACGAGGGCGCCGAGGCGAACCATCGAACTGTCGCCCCCTGCCCGTTCGTAGAAGGCGTTCTGCAACGGCTTCCAGGCACACGCGACCGCGTCTACGTCTCCGGTCGATGTTGCAAGATACATCGCCGGGATCTGGAGCGGAGTCGGTGCTTCGACCTCGTATCCGAGCCGCTCAAGCCCGATTTGGACGATGTTCGTCTGGAACAGCGTCTCGGCCGTGGAGTCGTATGCGAAACTGACGGTGACGCCCTCGCCCGGCAAGGACTCCTGCGCCATCAGCGGAGCGGTGGACATGGCGGCGAGCGTCAGTGCCATAGCCGGCGCGCGGACGGCGTGGTGTAGACGAAGCATGACTTATTCTCCTGGACTGAGTTCGGAGGACGAGGGGGCGGAGGGTTGCGCCGCGCGGGTGAAAGAGCCCGCCGTGGTGCGGCGGAGCAGTGTCGAGATCAGCGCCCCCGGCGTGGCGAGCCAGGCTGGGCCGGGCGCTGCACGCCGCCGGCTGCGGATGAGTTCGGAAAAGACGATCGCCAGGACGACGATGCCGACGCCACCGGTCGTCGCGAGACCCATGTCGAGTCTGCCGATGCCGCGCAGCACCAGCCGGCCGAGCCCGCCGACGCCGATCATCGAGGCATATGTGACCATCGCGAGCGCCATCATGATGGTCTGATTGATGCCGGTGACCAGGGCCGGCATCGCGTTCGGGAACTCGACCTTGAAGAGGACCTGACGCCGCGACGCGCCGAGCGCGGTCGCGGCCTCGACCATCGGCGCCGGAACGCCGCGAATTCCGAGGCTGGTGAGGCGGATGACAGGGGCACGGCGAAGACGAAGGTCACCAGGACACCTGGAAGATCGCCGACGCCGACCAGAAGGACGATCGGCACCAAATAGACGAATGCCGGCAGCGTCTGCATCAGATCGAGAACAGGTCGTATGGCATTGTCGAGCCGTTCGGACCGGGCGGCCGCCAGGCCCACCGGGAGACCGACGGCCAAGCACAAGAGAACCGCGACGCCGATGAGAGCGAGGGTCTCCATCATTTCCGTCCAGATGCCGATGACACCGACGAGAAAGGCGAGCGTGGTCAGGAAGACCGCGCTGGTCACCCCATTGAGCTGCCACGCCCCGAGAAAGAGGGCCGCCAGGACCAGCGGAGCCGGAAGCCCGACGAGGGCCGCGGAGACGAACTCGATTCCGGCCGCCAGCGGCTCGCGCACCAGCTGAAAGAACGGCCTCCAGTGCAAGGACAGCCACATGAAGCTGTCATTGACCCAAGCCTCGAACGGGAGCGCGACAGGGGCAAAGATATCACCCGACTTCGCCATGTCAGGATGACGTGCCGGTCCGAGGCCGCGCAGCGCCACCCGCCGTGTCAGGCGGGATGCGACGGCACGGGCGATCCAAAGCGCTGCCTAAAGGGCGGAGTGCGTTCGTGAACTGCGGACCGGCGTGATCGCGCATCCAATATCCCTCCCGTGAACTGCCAGATGATGTTTGGAAAGACCGACAGAGACGTGCTGGCGACCAGTCGTTCGCACGGATACAGACGTCAGGCTGCGGAGCTCCGCGCGGCCTGGGTTGTCTTGGATTCGTCGCGGTAACTGGCCCAGATGCTCTCGAGGTAGTTCATCGACACCGGATCGAGGTCGAACTTCGGTTCCGGATCCGTATCCCAGTGGCCATGCGCGTCACTGCCGGCGACAAGCATCGCCGACCGACGGCCAAGCGTTGAGCGCACGTGGGCGGGCATGTAGAAGAAGGCCATGCCGATTCGGCGGTCATCGGACCGGTTCGGCAATGAGTCGTGCGCGGTGCGTTCGTGGTGCATCGAGAACTGGCCAGGCATCAGTGGCATCTCGACCGCCTTGTCACCGTCAATGCCCTTGAGCGACTGGCCGCGCGCCAAAAGGTTGTTCGCGTCGTAGGTCTCCTCGTGTTCGAGGTCGGGACCGAGATGGCTTCCAGGAAGCACGCGGAGGCATCCGCTTTCGGAGGTCGCCGGCGAGAGGGCGAGCCACACGGTGACTTCGTCATGCGGGTCGAGGCCATAATAGGCCGAGTCCTGATGCCAGGAGACGAAGCGAGTGTCCTGTGCATTCTTTGCGAACGCCGACGAACCGAACAGCAGCACGTTCGGTCCGATGAGGGACTGCACAGCCGAGACGATGGCAGGATGTCGTGCGAGATCGCACATCCACGGAAACGCGAGATGCGCCTTGATCTTAAGGCGCTTGTTCACCTCTTCGCCCGACTGGGACTCGTAGGCTTCGATGCGTGCGCGATACTCTGCCGCCTCGCCGCGCGTCAGCGCGTCCATCGGATAGAGGTAGCCATTGCTCTTGAAAAAATCGACCTGCTCAGTGGTCAACTGGGCCATGTCCGGCTCCCCGCAATTTCGATACAAGACGTATTGTATCTGTGCGTAAATGCTGAGCAAGCCTGATTGTTGGGCAACAACTGCGGAGAAAATGGATGCCGAAACCCTTGCCTGTGAATGAACCGCAACCGGAAGCCGCACCAAGCCGCCGGGTTGGCCGACCGCGCGCGGAGGGCACCAAGGTCCGGATCCTCGCCGCCGCGAACGCGATCCTCGAAGAGGAGGGAATCGCCGGGTTCACGGTCGAAGCGGTCGCGGCCCGTGCCGGCGCAGGCCGCGCGACCATCTATCGTTGGTGGCCGACGCGCGGGGCCCTGGCGATGGCGGGTTTCCTGGCCGAGACCGCCCCGAAGATCACGTATCCAGCGGCCGGAACCGCGCGCGCTACAATCACGAAGCAGTTGAAGCGAGTTGCGGAAGTCTACTCCGGGAAGGCCGGCCGGGTCCTCGCGGCGCTGATCGCCGAGGGCCAACGAGATCCAGGAACGATCACGGCTTTCGTCGACGGATACGCGCGCCCGCGGCGTGATGAAGGGAGGGCCATCCTGCAGGCCGGGATCGATCGTGGCGAACTCTGCGCAGACCTTGATCTTGAGGTCGCGCTTGATGCCCTTTACGGGCCGATCTACTACCGATTACTGGTCCCGCTGAACCCGCTCGATGCGGCCGCGGCCGAGCGAATTGCCGATCAAGTCTTCGAGGGCATGCTCGCCCCCCGTTGAGCGACACGCTCGGCCTGGTATTCATGCCTATCGGTCTGTTTCCCTGAAATGCCCTCGTTGTGAGCCAGCGTTTTCCGCGTGGATTGCGTTGGCTGGAGAAGGAGCGGAGAGCGGTAAAGGCAACGCTGTCCAGGGACGCGCAGACGACATTCATCGTTAAGCAGGGCGAGGAAGAGATGCCGTCGGCGGACATGTGCCGGACGACGGGGATCAGTCAGGCGGCCGACTTCGGCTGGAAGACGATCTATGCCCCGCCGAGCGCCCTACAGACGTCGCGCGAGATCGCAAAGGTCGTCTGCAGAAAAGTCCCAGTCGTGCCGCGATTGATTTTCGCACGCCTTTGACGGATCGCTGGCGTTGGACCGCTGAATGAAAGCAGTCTTCAGCCCGCATGCACGCGCACCGGCCAGGTCGTATCCGTGCGCGGCCACCAGCATGGCCCTTTCCGGCGCAACGTCGAGAAACCCGCAGGCGCTCGAATAGACCTGCGGCATGGGCTTGTACGCCTGAAAAAGGTCGGCTCCCAGAACGACATCCCACGGCAAACCGGCAAACTTGGCCATGTCCACCAGCATCCGCGTATGCCCGTCGGACAAGGGAGCGACGATGAAGCGCTTTTTCAAGGCGGCGATACCCGCGACCGCGTCCGGCCAAGGCTTCAGCCTGTGCCATGCTCGGGTCAACTCGTCGAGTTCCCTCGCCGGCAGGCCGGAGGGTGCGATCCCGACCTCGGACAGGCTCACGTCGAGCGTTTCCCTGTTGAGCACGTCGAGGGTGACGTACGGCCGGCCGTCGTCACGCACAGCACCGGCCGCCGCGTCGTAACGCCCGACCCATGCATCCGCAAACGCGCCCGCATCGATGTGATGCGCCTCATGACGGCGCAGAAAATTCGCCACCTCGCCCGTGATACTACCGCGCCAATCGACCACGGTTCCCAGGACGTCGAAGAATACTACGTCAATTGCCGGCATTATCATCTCGTTATCAGTCATTCAGTCGCGATAGGACGGGTCCAACTGGTCCAGTTGGCGCTTCAGGTGCTCGAAGTGCTCGAAGGCCTGAGCTCGATAGTACAGCCAGCCGTCAGCGGTCTTCCGTGCCAATGCATCGGACATCACGCTCAACGGTTGTCCCGACGAGAGGGCAAGCAAGTAGATTTGGGCGGATCGCTCGAGAAAATAGAGATCCTCGAAGGCCTCCGCGACCGTCGGTGCGGCAACGCTCACCCCGTGATTGCCCATGATCAGGACTCGGTGATCGCCGAAAGCCACCGCCAGCCGTTCACCTTCCTCGGTGTCGTTCGCGATGCCGCCGAAGCCGAGGTCGACGCCCAGGCATCCATAGAACCGGGCCGTGTTCTGATCGACGGGGGGCAGGCTCGGATCCTTCAGACAGGCGAGCGCGGTGGCATGGGGCGGATGGCAGTGCAGCAGCACGCGAATGTGCGGATGCGTGCGATGCACGGCCCCGTGGATCGTCCAGCCTGAGCGATCCGGCGCGTCCGATCGCAACATCACGTCCGGGTCATCGGCATCGAGCACTTGAAGGTCGCTCGCTCGGATCTCTCCGAAATGGCGCCAGCGCGGGTTCATCAAAAACCGTCGCCCGTCGCGTGAGATGGACGCGGTGAAGTGATTTCCGACGGACTCATGCCATCCGAACCGCGCGGTCAGTCTGAAGGCCGCGGCCAGATCGATGCGCAATGCGCCCAGAGCGCCGGCATCGCCTTCGAGGTCGAAAACCGCAGCTGTGTCGGGCATAGGCACCTCCCGAATGTTTTACTAATGTTATTGGCGTAGAAGTGTGGATTCAGAGCCGCCGATCTCTCTGGAATACCTTCAATTTTACGACTACAGAAGATCGAAACTCCTAATCCAGCATAATCCAGAAGTTATGCTAATGCGGCGCAACCTACCACCTCTCCGGCTGATGACGGCATTCGAGGCGGTGATCCGAAGCGGCGGCATTCAGAATGCCGCCCTGGAACTCAACGTGACCCAGCCCGCCGTCAGTCAGGCCGTCCGGGCATTGGAGGACCATGTCGGCGTCAAGCTTTTCGACCGAAACGTGCGCCCGGCGACGCCGACGGAAAGTGGACATTCGCTCTACGAGGCGGTGTCGCAGGGCATGGATCGGATGGAGCGCGCGCTGGAAGAGATCGGGGCCAGAGCGGCCGGCGAGACCGAGGTCAACATCGCCTGTACCGTCTGTACCGGCACCTATTGGCTGATGCCGCGGCTCGCCATGTTCTACGGCGCCCACCCGGACATCAGCGCCAGGGTCGTGACGTCCAGCGGCGTGCCGCACTTCGCACCCGGCACGGATCTTCTCATCCGGTACAGGCGCGAACAGGACGCCGGGAAGCAAGGCGACCTGCTCTTTCGTGAGAAAGTCCTGCCGGTGTGCCAGCCGGAAGCCTTCGAGACGCACGGGGCCGGGGATTTCGAGGCCGCGACACTCCTGCACGTTCGATCGGACGGCAATGGCTGGGCGGGTTGGGAAGAGTATTTCGACGCCACGGGGCTTTCGAGAAAGCGTCGTGCCGACCGGGTCTTCGACAACTACGTGCAGGCGACGCAAGCAGCATTGGCGGGGATGGGCGTCATGCTGGGCTGGGTGTCGAACACGGCGGACCTGTTGTCCCAAGGGCGCCTGTCGGTCTACCGCGACCGCCCATATGTTCCGGGCGGCGGGTACTACTTGAGTTATCCGCAACGCCGATCCGAGAAGAAGGCGGTGGCTCTTCTAGCAACGCATCTGAAAGAGTTCCGGGACGGCTAAGTCGGCCGTTGCTTGTGATGACGACTGTGACCTCTGCGGCCGCCAGCCGAATATGCGCGATGTCGCGAGGTCGCTTGCCCGGAAGCCTGCCGATGTTCGCTCGCCGGGCGCGGCACGCATGATCTGCCGGGATTCTCCGGACCAGGCTTGGCGTGGGGACGCTGCTGACGTTGCCGCCGAAGTGGCCTCGCTCACAGCTGGACTCCATACATGCTGTGGCCCTCTCGGGACAGGGTTGCAGACTCGTTCGGGATGAGACAGCCGAGGCTGGTGTACGGGCCGTCGTGATTGTAGTCGGCGCACCATTCTTCGATGAGGCGGCGAGTGGCCGGCAGGCTGCGGCGTCATCGTGCGCGCGTTCCGATTGCGTGCTCGCGCCCGCCGCGGCGCCGCACAGCCAGCCGTTCCTCGCGGTGGAGGCGGAACAGCTTCTTGTGGTTCATCTCGATGCCTTGCCGGCGCAGCGGGATGTGTAGGCGGCGGTAACCGGACCGGCGCCGCTCGTTCGCCAGCGCCTTCAGCCGCCTGGCGTCCGAGACCTCCATCCCGCCGTAGCGCATGCTCCACGTGTAGAACGTCGCATCGCTGATCCCGTGCTTGCGGCATAGCTCCGCCACACCGATCCCCGCCGCGTGCTTCAGCACCGCGATCATCTGCTCCTCGCTGAAACGGCTCCGTCTCCTTCCGACGGAGTCCGGTTCAGATCGAGGACGCGGCCCCTGCCGGCATGTCCACAATCTCGAGCACGTTCCCGGTTGCAGGATCGATGCGGCGGATATCGCATCCGCCATCCTCCCACGGGCCATGCCAGAAGTCACCGTCGACCCCCGTGACGAACCGATCCGTTTCGATCGTACTCAGCACCGTTCCCGTCGCCCGGTCGACCCGATGGATCTTGCGGCCGCGATGCCGCCCAACCCACAGCGAACCCTCAACCCAGGCCAGACCGGTGTCGTCACCATCGCCGGGCGCCGGGATGGTTGCGAGAACCTCGCCCGTCTCGGAATCGGTCTTTCGGATCAGGGCCTCTGCGATCTGGAGCAAATGCGCCCCGTCGAAGGCCGTGCCGCCCCTGCAGCAACGTCGAGCGTCTTCGACATCTCTGCGGTGTCCGGGTCGAAAGCATTCAAGTGCCGACCAGTCGCCATCCAAACCCGGCGGCCGTCAAAATTGATCCCATGCACGCATTCGCGGCCAGCTTGCGCTCCAGCGCGGCGGCATCGTCCGTGTCGATCTCCGCGACCGGCGCGCGGTCGAATGCCTGCACGACCTTCAGCATGTTCGGGCTCCTTGCGTCTCGGGTCCTGGCCTCGGGCCGGGAAGCCGGCCTGTTCAGGCACATTCCACGTCGGGCGTGCGGTTACGCAGCTCGTCGACCAGAACCCGGGTGTTCTCGGAATAGTCGATCGGCACCTCGACCAGATGGACGCCGCCACCCGCGAATGCGGCCTCCAAGGTCGGCACGAGATCTTCCACCGCGCTCACCCGCGATCCCTTCGCCCCATAGGCCTCTGCATAGCGCACGAAATCGGGGTTGCCGAAGCTCATGCCGAAATCGGGGAAGCCGTCGACGGCCTGCTTCCAGCGGATCATGCCGTATGCGCTGTCGTTCAGCACGACCACCACGAGGTTCAGCCCGCGCCGCACCGCGGTTTCCATCTCCTGCGAGTTCATCATGAAGCCGCCGTCGCCGCAGACCGCCATGACCCGCCGGTCCGGGTAGAGCATCGCCGCCATCATCGCCGAGGGGAGGCCCGCGCCCATCGTGGCGAGCGCATTGTCGAGCAGCAGCGTGTTGGCGACGTGGGTGCGGTAGTTGCGGGCGAACCAGATCTTGTACATGCCGTTGTCGAGGCAGACGATACCGTCGTCGGGCATCACCTGGCGGACGTCGTGGACGAGCCGCTGCGGCGTCACCGGGAAGCGATCTTCTTCGGCACGGTCGTTGATCCGGGCAAGAATCCTCTGGCGCAGTTCGAGCATTCCCTCGTCGGCGGACAGCCGGCCTTCGAGCCGCTCGCCGAGTGCTGCGACCGTCGCCCCGATATCGCCGATCAACTCGATATCCGGGTGGTAGACCTCTTCGACCGTCGCGGACTGGTAGCCGACGTGAATGACCTTCGGCCCGCCGGCGCTCTTCATCAGGAAGGGCGGTTTCTCCACCGTGTCGTGGCCGATGGCGACGATGAGGTCGGCGCGCGCGACGGCCTCGTGGACATAGTCACCCTCCGACAGCGCTGCCGTCCCCATGTAGAGATTGGAGCCGCCGGTGACCGCGCCCTTGCCCATCTGCGTATTGAAGAAGGGCAGCCGGGTGCGCGTGATGAACTCCGACAGAGCTTCGACCAGAGACGGCCGGTTGCCCGCCGCGCCGACCATCACGAGTGGCCGCTTCGCGGCGAGGATCGCCTCCACCACCCGGTCAAGCGCGGTCGCGCCCGCAACGGGCTGCTCCAGCGTGTGGACGGGGATCAGGCAAGCGTTCTCCACGTCCGCCGCCGCGACGTCTTCCGGCAGTTCGAGATGGACCGGTCCGGGGCGTTCTTCCATCGCGATGCGAAAGGCGTCGCGCACGGTTGCGGGGATCGCGGCCGCGCTGACGATCTGCCGCGTCATCTTGGTGAGCGGCTTCATCGAGGCGACGATATCGACGATCTGGAAGCGGGCTTGCTTCGCGCTCATCACCGCTTTCTGGCCGGTGACGAGGATCATCGGCATGGCGCCGAGGTGGGCATAGGCCGCGCCGGTCGACAGATTGAGCGCACCCGGACCGAGCGTGGCGAGGCAGACGCCTGGCCTGCCCGTGAGGCGTCCATGGGTCGCCGCCATGAAGGCCGCCGCCTGCTCGTGACGCGTCAGGATCAGTTCAATGCGCGAGGTCCGCAACGACTCCAGAACGTCGAGGTTCTCCTCCCCCGGCACACCGAAGATGCGGTCCACCCCCTCGTTCTCCAGCGCTGCGACGAAGAGGTCCGACCCTTTGGTCATGGATTCGATCCTTGCGTTGATGAAGTCGATAGAAATCCGCGACGATCATACATGGCCAGACGCAAGGCGGTACGGATCGACGACGCTGCAAATCGGCCGACCCCGATCCCGTCGGCCATTTTCCCGTAGGCGCCGCGAGACCGTGTCTCAGGGCCACCCCTCCAGCACGATCTTGTCCCTCGCGCGGTGGCTCTCGATGAGGGCGTGCGCGCGCTTCCGGTTCGCCGCGTTGATGGTGCCGCAGCTCTCGCCGAGCGTGGTCCTGAGGGTGCCGTCGTCGATCAGAGGCCGAGACCTCGCTCGGGAGCTCACCCTGCTTGCCGGTGTCCTCGGTGCCGTACATCGGGCGTGTGAACATGAGCTCCCAGTGCGTCGATACGCTCTTCTGCTTGAGGAGCGTGATGTCCACCGTCGCGGGGTCGTCGATCAGTGCGAACCGGCCTTGCGGGGCGATGAGCTTCGCGATGTCGGCGAGGTGCTGGTCGGTGTCGGTGGTCGAGTAGACGAAGGCCGGCGCGCCGATACCGAGAGCGTCGACCTGCGCTGCCAGCGGCTTCGTATGGTCGATCCCGTGGTTCGCGCCGAGGTCCTTCGGCCACGCCGTGGTTTCGCCGCGCGAGGCGGTGGTGATGACGGCGAGGTCGGTCAGCTTCGCGCCGACGTTTCCCGGTGAGCACCGGGGCTTGTGCGCTCGGAAGCGGCATTTCGGCACTCCGACAAGAGTTGCCGTCTTTCGACTTACCGATCGGATTGAAAGTGGTTCGGGCTGCTTTTCCATCCCGATCGACATATAGCGCGGCCACAAGTGGCCGATTTATAGGGCGGATTCAGAGCAACAATATGCATGACAAGCAACTTCCGTGAAAATTTTTGCATTTGCCGATGCTCGGCTTTTGGAACACTCTCTTGCCATGCCGAAGGAGACGACGATGCGCCGACACCCGACTGCCTCGCTTTCGCGGACGAAGTGCTGACGCGAGATGCGTGTCGCCGTCGCAAGCCTCGAGTATGAGGGCAACAGCCTGTCTTTGAGGGTCGACCGCAGGGCCGACTTTGCTCGTAAGGCGCTCCATCGCGGCCCGGCGATCCTCGAGGCGGTGGCCGGCAAGGCCCTCGCCCTCACCGGCGGCATCGACACCGTGCGGGCGGCCGGGGCGGAGGTGATCCCCGTCTACATGGCCAAGGGCGGCGCCGGCGGCCACGTCGACGACGCCTTCTTCGCCGAGGCAATGGCGGAGATCCTCGACGGGATCGCCGCCGCAGGTCCGCTCGACGGGATCTACCTCGCCCTCCACGGGGCGATGATCACCGCCTCGGACGGGGACCCGGAAGGCACCCTCCTGGCCGGTCTGCGCGAGCGGGTGGGCGACGCGGTGCCGATCGCCGTCAGCCTCGACCTGCACGCCCATGTGAGCCGCAGGATGGCCCGCAACGCCAGCATCGTCGTCGGCTACGAGACCTATCCCCACGTCGACGCCTACGAGACCGGCGCCCGGGCTGCGTCACTCCTCGTGCGCACGATGCGCGGCGAGATCTCCCCGCGCATCGGCCACGTCGCCTTCAACGCCATCCTGCCGGTCCTCGGCATGGCGACCCTCGACGACGCGCCGCTCGCCGAGGTGGCGCGCATCGCCCGCGCCATGGAAGCCGCCGGCGCGGCGCTGTCGGTCAGTTACTTCCCGGTCCAGCCATGGCTCGACGGGCCGGACGTGGGCATCACCGGCCTCGCGGTGACCGACGGCGACGCGGCCGCGGCCGAGATGGCGGCGACGGCCGTCGCCGAGGCGATGTGGACCCGCCGCCGCGCCTTCGAGCTGCCCGCCTATACCCCGGCCGAAGCGGTCCGGGCCGCGCTCGCGATGGACGCCGAAACCGTCCTTCTGGTGGATGCGTCGGACAGCATCGGCGGAGGAGCTTCGGGCGATTCTCCGGCTATCCTCGCCGCACTCCTCGCCCACGCGCCAGAAACGCCCGCCGCCGTCGCCATCGTCGACCCGGGAACGGTGGAGCGGGCGACCGCGGCCGGCGAGGGTGCCGGCGCGATGTTCGAAATCGGCGCCTGGCAGGACGACCGGCAGGTCGCCCCGGTGAGGGTCAACGCGACCGTCGAGCGGCT
The DNA here is from genome assembly GCF_003258595.1 of Acuticoccus sediminis. Classification (NCBI taxonomy): domain Bacteria; kingdom Pseudomonadati; phylum Pseudomonadota; class Alphaproteobacteria; order Hyphomicrobiales; family Amorphaceae; genus Acuticoccus; species Acuticoccus sediminis. Next base: position 157,851 of record NZ_QHHQ01000011.1, on the reverse strand, counting down.
GTGCGAGGGGCGCTTCACGTACACCGGCGGCCCCGTCGCCGGCGCCTCCGCCACGCTCGGGCCCGTCGCGGTCCTGCGCATCGGGCCGATCCGGGTTCTGGCCGCCAGCTATGCAGTCTACGAGCACATGGACGAGCACTACGCCGCATGCGGCATCGACATCAGCGCATTCAAGATGGTTTCGTTCAAGCAGCTCATGAACTTCCGCAAGCTGCTCACCCCCGAGCGGGCCTTCCTCTCCGTCCATGGCCCCGGCGCGACGCCGCTCGATCTGTCCAAGGTCGACTGGCACCACCGCGTGCGCCCCTTCTGGCCGGTCGACGACCCGCAGACGCCCCCGCGTCTGAGCTGACGCGCTGCGATGATCGGCACGCCGGCCCCCGCCTGACGACACCTCAAACGTTTGAAAGGGAGAGGCAATGATCACCCGCAGAACGCTCCTTGGTTCGGCCGCCGCCTTGCCGATGCTCGCGATGCCCTCCGTCCTTCGCGCACAGGGCGCACCGGGCGGGACGCTGCGCTATGTGCCGAGCTCTAACCTGACCATCCTCGACCCGGTCTTCACCCCGGCGGCGGTGTCGATCACGCACGGCTACTGCGTGTTCGACACGCTCTACGGCGTCGATTCCGATCTGAAGCCGCAGCCGCAGATGGCCGCGGGCCACACCGTGTCCGACGACGGCCTCACCTGGGAGATCACCCTCAGGGACGGTCTCACCTTCCACGACGGCGAGCCGGTGCGCGCCCAGGACTGCGCCGCCAGCCTCGACCGCTGGTCGCAGCGCGACGCCTTCGGCCAGGCCCTGCGCGCGGCCACCGAGGCGTTCGAGGCCAAGGACGACAAGACGGTCCGCATTCGTCTGACGCGCCCCTTCGGCCCGCTCCTCGAGGCGATCGGCAAGCCGCACTCCTCGCCCGCGATGATCATGCCCGAGCGTCTCGCCTCGCAGCCGATCGCCGAGCAGGTGACCGAGATGGTCGGCTCCGGCCCCTTCCGCTTCCTCGCTGACGAGTACGTCTCGGGCGACCGCGTGGTCTACGAGAAGTTCCAGGACTACGTGCCGCGTTCCGGGCCGGCCTCGTGGACCTCGGGCGGCAAGGTGGTCCACTTCGACCGGCTGATCTGGCAGATCATTCCCGACGAGGCGACCAAGGTCGCCGCCATCCAGGCCGGCGAGGTCGACTGGATCTCCACCGTGCTGCCGGACCTGGTGCCGATCATCGCCGCCGCGCCGGGGGTGGAACTCTTCCAGACCGACCCGTTCGGACTGATGACGGTGATGCGCTTCAACCATCTGCAGCCGCCGTTCAACAACCCCGAGATCCGCCGCGCCGTGATGATGGCGGTGAACCAGCTCCCCTACCTGCAGTCGATCACCGCCAGCGACGACGAGCGGCAGGAGTGCCGGGCGATGTTCCCGTGCGGCATGCCGGGCGTGGAAGAACTCGGCAGCGACATGATGAGCCCGCCCCATACCCTCGACGAAGCGCGCAAGATGCTCGCCGACGCCGGCTACGACGGCGAGCGGGTCGTCATCCTCAACCCGACCGACATCGCCTCGATCCACCCTCACGGTCTGGTGACGGCCGACCTCCTCACCCAGCTCGGCATGAACGTCGACCTGCAGGACACCGACTGGGGCACCGTCGTGCAGCGGCGCGTCTCGAAGGAGCCCGTCGAGAACGGCGGCTGGAGCATCGCTCACACCAACTGGCCGGCCATCTCGATCGCCAACCCGGCAACGAACGCCACCACGCGCGGCATCGGCCAAGGCGGCTGGTGGGGCTGGTTCGAGGACGCCGAGACCGAGCGCCTGGTCGAGGCGTGGCTGTCGGCGACCGATCCGGCCGAGCAGCAGCGACTCTTCAACGAGGCGCACCAGCGGGCGCTGGAGATGGTCCCGGTCGTCCCGCTCGGGCAGGTCTTCCGCACCGGCGCGATCCGCTCCGACCTTCAGGGCGCGCTGCACGGCTCGGTCGACATGTTCTGGAACGTTCACCGGACCTGACGGCCGTCCCACGTCGCGGCGCTCCTCACGGGCCGCCGCGATTTCTCCGAAGCGCCGTGCCGCGCGGCCGGCACGTGCGGACGCGGCCATCGAGCGGCCGCGCCGACCGCCCTTCCCTCCCCGCCGTCCGCGGAGCCGACCCTTTGGTATGAGCGTCTACATCGCCCGCCGTATCCTCGCGACGCTGCCCGTCATGGCGTTCGTGATGATCTTCGTCTTCTCGCTGCTCTACCTCGCGCCGGGCGACCCGGCCGCGATCCTCGCCGGCGATCAGGCGAGCGACACCGAGATCGCCGCGATCCGCACCCAGCTCGGGCTCGACCGCAGCTTTCCCGTGCGCTTCCTGGAATGGGCCGGGAACGTGCTGCAGGGCGACTTCGGGGTCTCCATCTTCACCCGGCTGCCGGTCTCTACGATGATCCTGCAGCGCGTCGAGCCCACCCTGTCGCTCATGGTGGTGACGCTGGTGATGGCGATCGGCGTGGCAGTGCCGCTCGGCGTCGTCGCCGCGCACAATCGCGGCCGCCTCGTCGACAGGGTGGTCATGCTGATCGCGGTGCTGGGCTTCTCGGTACCCGTCTTCGTCATCGGCTACGTCCTCGCCTACGTGCTGGCGCTGAAGTTCCATCTCCTTCCGGTGCAGGGCTACACGCCGCTCTCCGAAGGCTTCTGGCCTTGGCTGCGCAACCTCCTCCTGCCCGCCGCCACCCTCGCCGGGGTCTACGTGGCGCTGATCGCCCGCATTACACGCGCGACGATGCTGGAGATCCTGAGCGAGGACTATATCCGCACCGCACGGGCCAAGGGCGTGTCCGAACGCATCGTCCTGTTCGTCCATGCGCTGCGCAACGCGGCGGTACCCATCGTCACGGTGATCGGCCTCGGAATCGCGCTCATGATCTCCGGCGCGGTGGTCATCGAGAGCGTCTTCGCGCTGCCCGGCCTCGGCCGGCTGACGGTCGATTCCATCCTGCGCCGCGACTACCCCGTCATCCAGGGCGTGATCTTGATCTTCAGCTTCGTCTACGTGCTCATCAACCTTCTGATCGACATCAGCTACACGCTGTTCGACCCGAGGATCCGGTATTGACCGCCCCCGAAACGCCCGCGCGGTTCCCGGCCGCGCCCGCGCGCCCCCCTCTCATCCCCGAAATCCCGCCGCGCTCGCGGCCGGTGCGCCTCCTCCTGGAGCATCCGACCCTCGTCATCGGGGGAGTGCTCCTCGGCCTCATGGTGCTGATGGCGATCTTCGCCCCATGGATCGCCACCCACGACCCGGCCGCCCTCAACCCGGCGATGCGCGTCAAGGATCCCTCCGCCGCCGCCTTCTTCGGCACCGACATGATGGGGCGGGACATCTACTCGCGCGTCATCTACGGAGCGCGCGTCTCGCTCGTCGTCGGGCTGGCGGTGGCGGTCCTGTCCTCGGTGATCGGGCTCGCCATCGGCCTCTTCGCAGGCTTCGTGCGCGTCGCCGATTCCATCGTCATGCGCATCATGGACGGGCTGATGTCGATCCCGGCGATCCTGCTCGCCATCGCGCTCATGACAGTGATGCGCGGCGGCTCGGTCACCAACGTCGTCATCGCCATCGTCATCGCCGAGATCCCGCGCGTGGCGCGGCTGACGCGCAGCGTCGTCCTGTCGGTCCGGGAAAAGCCCTACGTCGAGGCGGCCGTGGTGTCGGGGACGAGCTGGCTCGGCATCGTCGTCAAGCACGTCATGCCCAACACCTTCGCCCCGCTCACGGTGCAGGCGACCTACATCTGCGCCTCGGCGATGATCACCGAGGCGATCCTGTCCTTCATCGGCGCCGGTACGCCGACCTCGATCCCGTCCTGGGGCAACATCATGGCCGAGGGGCGGGCGCTGTGGCAGGTGAAGCCCTACGTCGTCTTCTTTCCTGCGCTCTTCCTGTCGGTCACGGTGCTTGCCGTGAACCTCCTCGGCGACGGGCTGCGCGACGCGGTCGACCCGCGCCTCGCCAAGGAGGTATGAGGCGATGGCGATGCTTGAGGTGCGCGACCTGCGCATTCACTTTCGCACCGGCCGCGGCGTCAACCGGGCTGTGGACGGACTGTCATTCGACATCGAGTCCGGCGAGACACTCGCCATCGTCGGCGAATCGGGCTGTGGCAAGTCGGTCACCTCGATGTCGGTCCTGCGCCTGGTGCCGACACCGCCCGGCGTGATCGACGGTTCGATCCGCTTCAAGGACCGCGAGGTGCTCGACCTGCCGATGCGCGAGATGCGCAAGCTCCGCGGCGGCGAGATCGGCATGATCTTCCAGGAGCCGATGACCTCGCTCAACCCGGTCTTCACCGTCGGCCAGCAGATCGGCGAGGCGCTCGCCCTGCACGAGAGGCTCGGCGGGCGCGAGGCGCGGGCGCGCTCTATCGAGATGCTGCGCCTCGCCGGCATCCCCTCGCCCGAGCGCCGCGTCGACGACTACCCGCACCAGCTCTCGGGCGGGATGCGGCAGCGGGCGATGATCGCCATCGCGCTCGCCTGCAGGCCGCAGCTCCTCATCGCCGACGAGCCGACGACGGCGCTCGACGTGACGATCCAGGCGCAGATCCTGGAGCTGATGGCCGGCCTCAGGGAGCAGCTCGGCTCGGCGATCATGCTGATCACGCACGACCTCGGCGTGGTGGCGGAGACCGCCGAGCGGGTCCTCGTGATGTATGCCGGGCGCAAGGTCGAGGAGGCCCGCGTGGCCGACCTCTTCCGCAACCCGCGCCACCCCTATACCGAGGGCCTCCTGGCGGCGGTACCGCGCCTCGGCTCCTCGCTGGAGGCGGGCGCCCCGGCCCGTCTCGCCGAGATCCCTGGCCGGGTTCCGGATCTCACGATGGCGCACGAGGGGTGCATCTTCGCGGCGCGGTGTCATCGGGCCGAGGAGGTGTGTCGGCAGATCGACCCGGCACTGGAGACCAAGGCGCCCGGCCATCTCGCAGCCTGCCACTTCGCACCGAAGGACGCCGCATGATGGCCCCCTCCCTCGAACGCTCCACGGCCGCCGCCACGACGGGCGAGGCTCCGCTCGTGTCGGTCGATGGCCTGGTGAAGCACTTCCCGATCCACGGCGGTCTCCTCGGTCGTACCAAGGGAACGGTTCAGGCCGTCAACGACGTCTCGTTCGACCTGGCGCGCGGCGAGACGCTGTCCCTCGTCGGCGAGTCGGGCTGCGGCAAGTCCACGGTGGGCAAGTGCCTGCTCGGCCTCACCCCGCTCACTGCGGGCGAGATCCGACTCGACGGGGTGCGCATCGACACCCTGGCCGGCCGTGCGCTGAAACCGATGCGGCGGCGCATGAGCACGGTCTTCCAGGACCCGTTCTCGAGCCTCAATCCGCGCATGCGGGTGAAGGAGATCGTCGCCGAGCCGATCCGCGCCCACGGCCTCGCGAGGACCGCGGCCGCACGCGAGGCCCGGGTCGGCGACCTCCTGGAGCGGGTGGGCCTGTCACGCGCGGCGATGGGGCGGATGCCGCACCAGTTTTCCGGCGGGCAGCGTCAGCGCATCGGGATCGCCCGCGCGCTCGCCTCCGAGCCCGACGTCATCGTCTGCGACGAGGCGGTCTCGGCACTCGACGTCTCAGTTCAGGCGCAGATCATCAACCTGATGATGGACCTGCAGGCCGAGCTTGGCCTCTCCCTCCTCTTCATCAGCCACGACCTCGCTGTGGTTGAGCACATGACACACCGTGTGGCGGTGATGTACCTCGGCCGGATCGTGGAAGTGGCCCCGCGCCGGGCGATCTTCGCGGGGCCGAAACATCCCTACACCGAGGCACTGCTGTCGGCGGTGCCGATGGTGGAGCCGGAGAAGCGCAGGGAACGCATCGTGCTGTCCGGGGACGTGCCGAGCCCGATCGCGCCGCCGTCGGGCTGCGTCTTCCGCACCCGCTGCCCGCACGCGTTCGACCGGTGCGCGGCGGAGGTTCCCCCGCTGCGCCCGGTCGGCGCCGGACACCACGCCGCCTGCCACCTGAACGAGACCGCCTGACGCCTCAGTCTCCCCGTTTCCCACCGGTTAGGCGCAGGTCGGCGGTGCGGGCATGGGCCTCCATGCCTTCGAGGCGGGAGATGCGGGCGGTCGCCTCGGCGATCGGGTGGGCCCCGCTGGCGCTGGCGCGCTGCCAGGTGACCACCTTGAGGAACTTGTGCACCGAGAGGCCGCCGGTGTAACGGGCCGCGCCCGAAGTCGGAAGCACGTGATTGGGGCCGGCCGCCTTGTCGCCGAACGCGACCGTCGTCTCCTCTCCCAGAAACAGCGAGCCGTAGGAGGTCAGCCGCGCCAGCCACCAGTCGAGGTCGCGGGCCTGGACGTGGAGGTGCTCGGGTCCGGTCCGGTCGGCGACCTCCGCCATCTCCTCGCGCGTGTCCGCGAGGATCACCTCGGCGATCCTCCAGGCCGCCCGGGCGGAGGCGGCGTTCGCCTCCGGCAGCGCCTCGACGAGACGCGGCACCGCCGCGATCACCGCTTCGGCGAGCCCGGCGTCGGTGGTGACGAGCCAGACGGGGGAGTCGGCGCCGTGCTCCATCTGGCCGACGAGGTCGGCGGCCACAGTTTCGGGGTCCGCGCTGTCATCGGCGAGGATCATGGAGTCGGTCGGACCGGCGACCATGTCGATCCCGACGCGACCGAAGAGCTGCCGCTTGGCCTCGGCGACGTAGGCGTTGCCGGGACCCACCAGGATGTCCGCCTTCGGCAGTCCGAAGAGGCCGAAGGCGAGGGCGGCGATACCCTGCACCCCGCCCAGGCACAGGATCCGGTCGGCGCCGGCGAGTGCCATCGCAAACACCATGTCCGGAGCGAGACGCCCGCCCGGTCGCGGCGGCGAGACGGCGGCGACGTGCGACACGCCGGCGGCGCGCGCTGTGGTGATCGTCATCAGCGCCGAGGCGATGTGGCTGAACCGCCCTCCGGGAACGTAGGCGCCCGCCGAAACGACGGGGATCACCCGCTGTCCGGCGACGAAGCCGGGGGCAATCTCCAGCTCCGTGTCCGTCAGGGTCGCGCGCTGAGCCTCGGCGAAGCGGCGGATGTTGTCGTGGGCGAAGGCGATGGCGGCCTTGGCCTCCGGATCGAGCGCGGCATGGGCGGCGTCGATCTCTTCCGCGCCGACGTCGACGTCCCCGCTGAAGCCGTCGAGGTCGCGGGCGATGCCGAGCGCCTTCTCCTCGCCGCCCGCTTCGATCTCGGCGAGGAGGACGCGGACCCGCTCGGAGACGTCCGCCGCGGCGACGGGGGCCTCGCCGCCGCGCTTCAGGTATCGAACGCTCATGTGGGTGTCTCTTCTCTCACGCGACCGGGGTTGCGCCTGCCGGAGCGCGGGCGAACGCGACGCAGGCTTCGGTGAGGCTGTCGAGGCTGTCGACGAGGGGGACGGGAGCGCCGATCTCACGCGACAGGAGGGAGAATTCGCTGCAGCCGACGACGAGCACGGCCGCGCCCGCCGCCGCGAGCTCCGCGGCTGCCGCATCGAGGACGGGCCGGGCCGCATCGCGCCGCCCCGACTTTACGGCGCGGATGGCGCTCAGCATGGCATCGCGGTCGGCGGGGTAGATCACGCCGCGCGTCCCGCAGGCGTCGGCGAAGATCGCGGTTTTCTCGACCGCGCGCGACGCGAGAAGGCCAACGGGCCCCGCCGTGACGGCGGCTTCGTTCGCGGCGGCGGCGGTGAGCGCCACCATGTCGAGGAAAGGGACGTCCCCGGCGGCCCGGCGGACGGCGCCGGCATAGCTGTGGGCGGTGTTGCAGGGCATGGCGAGGGCCGCAGCGCCCATCGCGACGAGGCGCCGCGTCATCGCCTCGAGGACGGGAGCCGGATCCTCGCCCATCCCCTCGATGAGATGGGCTATGCGGGAGGGAACCTGCGTGTTGCTGTCGACAAGAAGGGGGATGTGGTCGGCATCGTCCGCTGCGGGCGTCGCATCGAGGATGCGCTGCATGAGGAGGATGGTCGCCTCGGGCCCCATCCCTCCCAGGACACCGATCGTGCGGGGGGTCCCGCGCGCCCTCACATCATCCCCGTGGACACTCATGGTCAACCCTCGTCATGCCGACTTCCTCCGAGCCGGGCGGTGCCGCTCGCGCACCGGAGCACGCCGGCGCCCTCCCCTCTCGCCGCCAAGGCCCGACCCCGCGGCGGGCCTCGGCCTCAGGCGGCCGCCAGGATGGAATCCGCCGAGCCGGCGAAGCTCTTACGGTAGCCGAAGAGCCCGGCCGAGCCACCGGTATGCAGGAAGACGACGGTCTCGTCATTGCCGATCTCGCCTCGACGGACGAGGTCGATGAGCCCGGCCGCACCTTTGCCGGAATAGACCGGGTCGAGCAGGATCCCTTCCAGCTCGGCGAACATCTCGATCGCCTCGATGGTCCCCTCGTTAGGGATGCCGTAGCCTTCGCCGACATAGTCGGTGTTGGCGACGACCATCTCGCGTGGGACCGGCGGGGCACCGATCTTTTCCGCCGTCTTGGTGGCGAGGGCGAAGACGTTCTCCTCCTGCTTGGGCTTCGGTGCGCGCACGCCGATGCCCAGCAGCGGGATCCCCGCATTGAGAGCGTGGAGCCCGGCGACGAGGCCGGCCTGTGTCCCGGCGCTCCCCGTGGCGTGGACGATGCGGCTGATGGCGAGGGAGCGCTCGTTGGCTTGGTGCACGAGCTCCATCGCACAGTTGACGTAGCCAAGCGCGCCGACCGGGTTCGAGCCGCCGCCGGGGATCACATAGGGATTGCGACCCTCGGCGCGGTAGCGGTCGGCGGCGCGCTCGCAGGCGGCGACCATGTCGGCGCCACCGTCGACGTGCTCCAGCGTGGCCCCGTGCAGGCGGTCCAGCAGGACGTTGCCGTTGTCGGTGTAGTCCGGATCGGTGAAGCCGGTACGGTCTTCCAGAATAGCGTGACAGTCCACCCCGAGCCGGGCGCAGAAGGCGGCGGTCTGGCGCACGTGGTTGGACTGGGTGGCGCCCTGTGTGATGACGACGTCAGCGCCCAGCGCCTCGGCCTCGCCCATCAGGAATTCAAGCTTGCGGGTCTTGTTGCCGCCGGTCGACATGCCGGTGCAGTCGTCCCGCTTGATGTAGAGGCGAGGGCCGCCGAGCTCTCGCGAGAGGCGCTCCATCGGCTCCAGAGGGGTGGGCAGGTGCGCCAGGTGCAGGCGGGGGAAGCGGGCGAGATGCATCGGTCGGTCCAACTTGCGCAATCCGCACATCGTCCCGCACAGACTACCCCAGTGCAAATGCAAATTTTCCTGCATAAGATGCTTAGAAGACATAATCCGGCCAGCTGGGCGAGAAGATACGTGATGCGGATCGAGTGGCTCGAGGATCTGATGGCGATCTATGAGTCCGACTCGCTCAACGAGGCGGCGGCGCGGCGCCACGTCACCCAACCGGCGTTCTCGCGCCGGGTCCGGGCCATCGAGGACTATCTCGGCGTTACCCTTCTGGAGCGGACCCGCAAGCCGGCACGGCCGACCGCGGCGCTGATGCGTCAGGAGGACAGGGTCAGAGACGTCACCCGAGCGATGCGGCTTCTGATTCTGGAGCTGAAACGCCGCCGCGAGGACGCCTCGAACCAGGTCGTTATGGCCGGCCAACATGCGATCACCACGAGCATTCTGCCGGATCTGATTGCCCGGGATTTCGCTCGATTTCAGGTCAACATTCGTCTGCGCTCGGCAAACCGTTCGGAATGTCTGGCAATGCTGGTCGAGCGGACGGCCGATATTACGCTGACGTACAAGTCAAACGCGGAGCTAATCGCGCCGCGCGAGGCCTTTGTCGAAGAGGTGGTGGTGGCGCGCGACCGCCTCGTTCCGGTGGCAGCTCCCGGAATGGTGGAGACATGCGGGGCGATGCGCCCCTTGCCGTTCGTCGCCTACCCGGAGGACGTCTTCTTCGGCGAGCTTGTGCGAGACGCAATCCGGCCGCGGTGTGGGCCGGAGGTGGCGCTCGACCTGAAGGTCGAGACGGCATTGACCCTGGCCGCCCTGCAGCTTGCGAGCGCCAGTGTGGGGATGGCCTGGGTGCCGTTGTCGACCGCCTCCGCAATGCTGGCGGCAGGGCAGGTGGTAGACTTGTCGGACCGTCTTCCAACCGAAGAGCTCGCCGTGATCGCCACACGTCTCAGGGAGGAGCCGCAAGCGTCGGCGGAGACCGTGTGGCAGGCTCTGTGCGGATCCAGCGCGCGAAGGGACGAGAGGTCGTTCCCCGCCTGCTCCGGCGGTCCTTCAGACACCGAACCGAAGCTCCTTTGACGCGTCGCCCCCGTGTTGAATGGCAGGGGTTCGAAAGAGAGGTATAGGGGAAGACCGGCGATTTAGAGCATTTGCCGTGATGATTTGCTTGATTCGAGTATTGACGAATTGGACGATCGCGATGTCCCACGTCAGCACCCATGGGACAATTGAAGTGATTTCGAAGAGGAGGGTTTCCGGCTCATCATGACGGCTGAGGAGCGGAGATGAGACGAAACCCGAGCCGCAAGCACGATACGCGACACAGGTCGTGACAACATCCGTCGGCACACGCGCAAGCAACATTCGTCGGAAGCGAAGACCCGCGTCGTCCTGGAAGGGCGTCGCGGCGAGGTCGACATCGCCGAGCTCTGCCGCCTATGCCGCCCAACCTCCCGCAAAGGGCGACCGGCTGCTCGTATTGGGTGCACCCCGCCAATCGCCCATTGCTCCGCCGACGCAACAGAGCCAATCTCAGCCGCTGACTGCGGGTTCCGTTGGATACCGCGGGGACCACCGCACAGGCTTGTCCGAGATATTTCGCAATCGGCTGAATGCGCGTTGCTGGACAGGACAGTCCAAACGTATTCAACATCGGGGTTCAGCAGTAAGGCGAGAAACGGGAACGAAGGGGAAAGCGCGGTTGCGCGACGTCAAGGAAGTGTCGCCAACATGCGTGCATCCTCCGCTCAGGAACGCCAATTTGAGGGGGAAATGATGGACGACTTTCAAGCCATCGCGAAGTGTCCGGTGATGCACGGCGCCAACAGCGCCATCGGTGTCTCGGTGATGAGTTGGTGGCCGAACGCCCTCAACCTCGACATCCTGCACCAGCACGACGTGAAGACCGACCCGATGGGGAAGGGCTTCAGCTACCGCGACGCTCTCAAGTCGCTCGACGTCGAGGCGCTGAAGCGTGACCTGCACGCCTTGATGACCGACAGCCAGGAATGGTGGCCGGCCGACTGGGGCCACTACGGCGGCCTGATGATCCGCATGGCATGGCACGCCGCAGGCTCCTACCGTCTTGCCGACGGACGCGGCGGCGGCGGCGGCGGCAACCAGCGCTTCGCTCCGCTCAACTCCTGGCCGGACAATGTCAGCCTCGACAAGGCCCGCCGCCTGCTCTGGCCGATCAAGAAGAAATACGGCAACGCGATCTCGTGGGCCGACCTGATCATCCTCGCGGGCAACATTGCCTACGAGTCGATGGGCCTGAAGACCTTCGGATTCGGCTTCGGTCGCGAGGACATCTGGGCGCCGGAGACCGACACCTACTGGGGTGCCGAGAAGGAGTGGCTCGCCCCCTCCGACGGGCGCTACGACAATGTCGACGAGCCCGCGACCATGGAGAACCCGCTCGCCGCCGTGCAGATGGGCCTCATCTACGTGAACCCCGAGGGGGTGAACGGCAAGTCCGACCCGTTGAAGACCGCAGCGCAGGTCCGCGAGACCTTCGCCCGGATGGCGATGAACGACGAAGAAACCGCCGCGCTGACCGCAGGCGGGCACACGGTCGGCAAATGCCACGGCAACGGCGACGCTTCGGCGTTGGGTCCTGATCCTGAAGGGGCCGGCGTCGAGATGCAGGGCTTCGGCTGGGCCAACCCGACCATGTACGGCAAGGCGGCCAACGCGATCACCTCCGGGATTGAGGGCGCCTGGACGACCCACCCCACGCAGTTCGACATGGGCTACTTCAAGCTCCTTTTCGGCTACGATTGGGAGCTGAGGAAGTCCCCGGCCGGCGCCAACCAGTGGGAGCCTGTCGCCATCAAGGAAGAGGACAAGCCTGTCGACGCGTCCGACCCGTCGATCCGCCACAATCCGATCATGACCGATGCGGATATGGCGATGAAGATGGATCCGACCTATCGCGAGATCTGCCACAAGTTCATGGCGGACGAGGCCTACTTCCGGGACACCTTCGCACGCGCCTGGTTCAAGCTGACCCACCGCGACATGGGCCCGAAGGTCCGCTATCTCGGTCCGGACGTGCCGGCCGAGGACCTTATCTGGCAGGATCCGATCCCGGCTGGCCCCACGGGTTACGACGTCGAGGCCGTCAAGGCGAAGATTACCGCCAGTGGCCTGACCGTCGCCGAGATGGTGTCGACCGCCTGGGACAGCGCGCGTACCTTCCGCGGCTCGGATCTGCGCGGCGGGGCCAACGGGGCGCGCATCCGCCTGGCGCCGCAGAAGAGCTGGGCCGGCAACGAGCCGGAGCGTCTGGCCAAGGTGCTGTCGGTGCTGGAGCCGATTGCGGCCGAAACAGGCGCGTCGGTCGCCGACGTGATCGTGCTCGCCGGCAATGTCGGGCTCGAGACGGCGATCAAGGCAGCGGGCTTCGATGTCGCCGTACCGTTCTCTCCAGGCCGCGGCGACGCAACCGACGAGATGACCGATGCCGATACCTTCGATGTGCTGGAGCCGTTCGCCGACGGCTACCGCAACTGGCTGAAGGAAGACTACGTCGTCAGCCCCGAGGAGCTGATGCTGGACCGCACTCAGCTGATGGGACTGACCGCGCCGGAGATGACCGTCCTCGTCGGCGGCATGCGGGCACTCGGCACCAATCACGGTGGCACGGAGCATGGCGTCTTCACGGACCGGACGGGCGCCCTCACCAACGACTTTTTCGTCAACCTGACGGACATGGCGTACAAGTGGGTGCCGGTCGGGGGCGGCATCTACGAGATCCGCGACCGCAAGACCGACACGGTCAAATGGACGGCGACGCGGATCGACCTCGTCTTCGGGTCGAACTCGATTCTTCGCTCCTATGCCGAAGTCTACGCGCAGGACGACAGCGCCGAGAAGTTCGTGAAGGACTTCGTCGCGGCGTGGGTCAAGGTGATGAACGCCGACCGGTTCGACCTGGTCGCCGCCTAAGCAACGGCTCGAGCCGCCACCACGCGAGGCGCGGCGGCTGCTCCCCGTCTTTGGATTGCTCCGGGCCGGAACGTGCGGGGTGTCTGGCTCAAGAGGCTGCTGCCGCCGATGAGCCATTCATGAGCGATATCGGCGGCTAGGTCCCGATCGCACTGTGGGATCGCTCCTCGTTGTCGATCCTATAGAGGTTCATTCTCGGAGAATGCGCCGGGTGGTCCGGCGCTCGGCCGGCGGCGGCCGCAGATCTGGCCGGGCCGGCTCAAGCCGGCGAAGGCTTCTGGCTGCCGCCGACGCCGAGATAGACGTCATGCAGGCGCGGGTCGTCGAGCAGCTCTGGCCCTGTGCCTTCCAGCGCGTTGCGGCCGACCTGCAAGGCGTAGGCGTAGTCGGAGATCGGCAGTGCCGCCTTGACGTTCTGCTCGACCAGGAGCACCGCGACGCCGTCACGAGCGATCGCAGCGATCCTGTCGAACACGCTCTGCACGATCTGCGGAGCGAGCGCCGCGGACGGCTCGTCGAGCAGCAGCAGTTTGGGTCGCAGCATCAGCGCGCGAGCCATCGCCAGCATCTGGCGCTCACCGCCGGACAGGACCGACGCCATCTTGCGCAACTGCGGACGCAGCAGCGGGAAATAGCCGAGCACCCGCTCCCGCGCCTCCGCCCGATCGCCGCCGCCACCGATTGCGAAATGCTCAGCGACGGTGAGGCTTGGGAAGACGTTCGCGACCTGCGGCACGTAGCCGACTCCAGCCGCGATGATCTGCTCCGTCGCAAGCGCCGAAATCTCAAGGCCATCCAGCGTGACGGTGCCGCCGCGCCGGTTGATGAGGCCGGTGATCGCCTTCAACACCGTCGACTTGCCCGCGCCGTTCGGCCCGATGAGGGTGACGATCCGGCCGGCCGCGACGTCGAGCGAGACGCCGTTCAGAATGTTGGCATCGCCATAGCCGGCGACGAGTGTGCGGACTTCGAGAAGGCTCACGTCGGCAAGGTTCCCAGATAGGCGTCGAGCACGCGGCGGTCCTGTCGGACCTCCTCCGGCCGGCCGCTGACGAGAACGGCCCCGTCGACCAGAACGAAGATCGTGTCGCTGACCCCCATGATCGCCTCGATGTCGTGCTCGATGACGAGAAGGCAGACCCCCTCCTCCCGCAGCGCGGCCAGGTGTTCCAGCAACTGGTCACGCAGCGCCGGCGCGACACCGGCGAACGGCTCATCAACCAGAAGGACCCGGGGCTCGACCAACAGCGCCCGCCCCAGTTCCAGGAGCTTCTTCTGCCCGCCCGACAGCGTGCGCGCGGACTGATGCGCGACGGGATTGAGCCTGAGGCGCTCCAGCATCGCCTCGGCACGCTCGGTGACACGCCTTTCCTCGGCCGACCGGGAAGCGGGCCGCAGGAGCGCGGCCGTGATGCTCTCGTGGCTCGCACCCGAGGCGGCGACGCGCAGATTGTCTAGGACCGAGAGATCGGTGAATTCCCGCGGAACCTGGAAGGTGCGCACGAGACCGGCAATCGCGATCTGGTCGGCGCGCAGCCGGTCGATCGGCCTGCCTTCGAGCGTGATGCGGCCCCGGTCGGCTTTGACGAAGCCGCTCATGACGCTGAACAGCGTGCTCTTGCCGGCGCCGTTCGGCCCGATGATGCCGGTGATCCGCCCGGCGTCCGCTTCGAGCGAAACGCCTCGCAGTACGTGCAGGCCGGCGAAATGCTTATGGATGTCCTGGACCTTGAGCATGTGTCACCGCCGGCTGGCCGGCGGCAGAATGCCGGACGGCCGGTAGATCATGCACAGCACCAACGCGGCGCCGATGATCATGAAGCGCAATGCCCCGAGTTGCGACCCGTCGAGCGCCAGGCCGAGGTCGCCGAGGAAGCGCGTGCCTTCGAGGAAGATGATCAGAATCAGCGTGCCGAGCAGAACACCCGGATTGCTTCCGCTCCCGCCGATGATCACCGCGATCCAGACGTTGAAGGTGACTTCCGGCGTGAACTGTTCCGGCGAGATGAATGTCAGATAATGGGCGTAGAAGGCGCCCGCGAGGCCGGCGATGGCCGCGCCGAGCGTCAGGGACCTCGTCTTGAAGCTGACGACGTTCTTGCCAAGCGCGGTCGCCGCCATCTCGTCGTCGCGGATGCTGCGCAGTGCGCGGCCGAACGGCGAACGGGTCAGCGTCTGCAGGACCAGGAAGACGGCCACGGTCACGGCCAGCAGCACCGCGAAGGTGGCGAGCGAGCGGTCGAGCCCGGACAAGCCGGAAAACAGGGTTGGAATGCCCGGCAGCCCGGAAGGCCCGCCGGACAACCACGCCTCGTTCTCGAGCACGCTGCGCACGACCTCACTGAAACCGATGGCGGTGACGGCGAGATAGTCGGACTTCAAGGTCAGCGTCAGGCGGCCCAGCGGCCAGGCGGCAAGCCCTGCCACGATCATCGCAACCAGAATCGTGACCGGCAGCGGCCATCCGGCGAGTGCGAGAAGTCCAGACGTGTAGGCGCCGATCGCAAAGAACGCGACGTGCCCGAAATTGATCAGTCCGGTCTGCCCCCATTGCAGATTGAGGCCGAGCGCCAGCAGCGCGTAGATCAGGCCGATGCTGCCGATGGCAATGAGATAGGCGGTCACCGTGCCACCTCTCGCTTGCCGAGGAGGCCCTGCGGCCGGATCATCAGCACCAGAACGAGCACGCCGAAGGTCGCCGCGAGACGGTAGGTGGGAAGCCAGTACATCGCCGCAAGCTCGCCGACCACGCCGATCACCAGCGCACCCAGGAGCGTTCCCCCGACACTGCCGATGCCACCGAGGATCATGGCGGCGAAGGCGGGCACCAGGAGATGCCAGCCGAGATAGGGGGTGATCACGGTTTTTGCCGCAAGCGCGATCCCGCCCACCGCGGCGAACGCTGATCCGATCAGCCACATCTGCTTGACGACCCGGTCGACCGCGACGCCCGAAACGCGGGCGAGCTCGGGGTTGTCGGCCACCGCACGCAGGGAACGCCCGAACGCACCGAAGCGCAGCACGAGCGCCAGACCGGCGAACACCACGAGCGTCGTTGCGATGATTGCGATGTCGAACGGCGCCATCCTGATCCCGGCAACGCGAATCGACCGCAGCACCGGCAGATCGAACGCCAGCTGGTTGCTCCCCCAGATGAAGGTGACGAGGTAGCGCAGGAAGAACGCGACCCCGATCGACGCGATGATCAGGCTGATCGACCGCTCGCCGGCGAGGCGGCGGTAGACCAGGAGATAGGCAAGGAGCCCCAGCGCCATCACCGCGCCGATCCCGACGAGGGCTGCGACCGGGAAGGCGACGGCCGTCGAGCCAGCGACGAGCAGCGTCACATAGGCCGCGACCGTCGCGAAATCGACGTGGGCGACGTTGATGAACCGGGAGATGCGGAAGACCAGTGACAGCCCGACGGCAACCAGCGCGATGATCGCGCCGGTCGAAATCCCGTCCCATACCGTCTGAATGAATAGCTGCACGAGCGATGATTCACGCTGAAGCGGAGCGGATTGCGCTGCGGCGGAGCACGGTTTGACGGGCCGGCCGCGTCTGGCCGGCCCCGCTCACGCAGGCGAGCGAACCTAGCTCTCGATGGGGCCCTTGAGATTGAGCGTGCCGCCCTCCGCCTTCCAGTAGGCGAAATAGGGCTTGGCCTCGCCGGTTTCGTCGAAGTCCATATTGCCGCCGACGCCTTCGTAGTCGATCTCGGTCCCGGCCCGGACGGCTTCCAGCGCCTCGGCCACGGTGTAGACCTTCTCGCCCGGGGGGCTGGAGACCGCACGGATCTGGCGGCGGAACTCCTCCGCCTTCGAGCTGCCCGCCGCTTCCATGGCGAGCGCGCACGTGATCATCATGTCGTAACCGATCGCAGCGAACGGATTGGCCAGGATCGGCTGGTCCATCGCGCTCTCGTAGCGCTCCTTGAAGCTCTCGAAAGCGGGCGAGTCGAAGTTCGGCACGGCACCGATCGAGACGATGCCCTCGGCGGCGTCCGCCCCGACGGCTTCGATCAGAGCGGGCGAGACCGCCCAGATCGGCCCGACCCAGTCGACGGGCTCGCCCATCGCGTACCACTCCTTCAGGAGGATGGTCGTGTCGGGCAGATAGGAGCCGAGCGCGATCACTTCGGGGCCGGACGCCAGCGCCCGGGTCAGCTCGGCGCGGTAGCTCGGCTGGTTCGGGTTGTAGACGACGACCTCGCAGGTTCCGCCGGCGTCCACGAAGACCTTTTTGAACTCTTCGCCGAGGGTAATGCCCGACGGATTGTTGAAGGCGAGGAAGGAGGCGTTCTTGTAGCCTTGGGCGATGGCGTATTCACCCATCATCTTGCCGTAGGCGATGTTGGATCCGCCGCACGGCCAGATCCATTCGTCCTTGTCCATCGTGCGCAGGTCGGTCGTGCCCGACACGTTCATGTTCACGACCTTGCCCTCGATGGCGATCGGCGCGATCGCCATCGTCACGCCACTCGACCAGGTGCCGAGCAGGGTCTCGGTCTCGTTGATCTCGATGAGCTTCTTGGCCGCCCGGACGGCGGAATCGGGATCGGACTGCGTGTCCTCGTTGAACAGACGGATCTTCCGCCCGCCGAGAAGTCCGCCCGCGGCGTTGATGTCGTCGGCGGCGAACTGAATCCCCCTCTGAATGCCGGGACCGAAGACACTGCCGGCGCGCGTGATCGGGCAGAGGGTGCCGATCCGGATCTCTTCGGCCTCCTGGGCCACGGTAAGGCGGATCCCGGCGGCACTCGACATGGCGAATGCGCCGGCGGCGGCACCGGATTCGAGCAAGCGGCGTCGTGTAAGCTTCACGGCAAATCCCCTTTTATTCTGGCGCGCGGAAGTGAGCGACCCGCCGACCTTCCTTGCTGAATCATCACTTTAGACAAACCTACTGTCAAGTGAATACACTTTCGTGCGCACATTACGTTTCTGCGGCCCTCGATTGAACCAGGGCGGGTGTTCTTGTGTGGAGATCATCGGATGACGCTGGGTCTTCGAAGGAAGCGCAAAACCGGTCGACCGATGCGCTTTGCCATCGGGGGCGCAGGATCAGCGCCGCTCCCGGGCACAAGCGGAATGCGGTTACATGCGCCTCCGGACGCCGACCCCGCGAACAGCCCGGGCGCGGAGCCGGCCGCCCCTCGTAGCCGTCGTTGCGTTGCATCGGTCCAATGACGCGGGCGGGAAGACATGTTTGTCAGGACGGAGACATGGACCCCGTCCCCCTGGATGCAGAAGCCCTACCGGTCAGCAAGCGCCAAAAGGTGCCGGCCCTCCCCTGCGTCCGCCGCGCATGGCCGAGCGGCGGACGAACCACTCGTGCGTGATGCCAGTGAGTTCCTGGCGTTTCGCCTCAACCCATCCACGCGCTGACGGGCACCGCGGTGTCCTGCAGCGGCTGGGAGATGACGTCGACGAGCACCGGCCCATCCACCGCCAGCGCCTTTTTGAAGGTGGCGGCGAGGTCCTTGGGGTCGGCCACCTGGAAGGCGGTCACGCCATAGGCCTCGGCCACCGCGGCATGCCGGGTGCGCGAGAAGTCCACCGAGAAGTAGCGCTCGCCGTAACCCACCTTCTGGCTCGCCTTGATCCACCCGAACACCGAGTTGGAAATGACGATCATGAGGAGCGGGATCTGCTTGCGCACGATCGTCTCGAGTTCGCCCACGGTGAACCCGAAGCTGCCGTCGCCCATCACCGCCACGGTGCGCGACCCGGGCCGCCCATACCACGCGCCCATCGCCGCCGACATCGCATAGCCGAGCGCGCCGTGCGCACGGTTGGTCAGGAAGTACCGTCCGGCCTCCGGAAAATCGTAATAGCCGGACAGATAAGGGCAGGGCGTGCCGGGATCGGCAACGATGGTGGCATCGCGCGGCAGCACTTTCTGCAGCTCGTTGAGGAGCCGCTCGGGACGGATCGGCATGCTGTCGTCGTTGCACAGGAGCTCGAAGGCGGCGCGGCGCTTGGCCTTCGCTCGGGCGGTCACGGCCTTGCCGTCGAGCCCGTCGCGGCGCAGGGGCGCGCCCGCCGCCTCGATGGCGTCGGCGAGATTGGCGAGCGCCAGCTTGGCATCGCCGATCAAGGCCACCTCGGTGGGATAGTTCGCCGCGACCACCATGGGATCGGCATCGATGTGCACGATGCGCGTGCCCTTGGACGGATAGGTCCAGTGCTCGGTTGTAGTGGAGCCCGCGCGCGCGCCGACGAACACCACGAGGTCGGCCATCTCGACCACCTCGCGGGTGGCGATGACGCCGCCGTTGGTGCCAACGACGCCGACGCACAGCTCGTGCTCGCTGGAGAGCGCACCCTGCCCCGTCACCGTCGTGCACACCGGCGCGTTCAGCATGAGGGCGAGGCGCGACAGCTCCTCCATGGCGCCGGAATTGACGACACCGCCCCCGACGATGAACACCGGCGCGTTGGCCGACAGGATGCACTCGGCCGCCTTCTCCACCGCGGTCGGATCGGGAGCGCTGCGCCAGGCGGGAAACGAGCCGTGTTCGGCCTGCGCCCACACCAGATCTTCGGACACCGCCTGTTTCTGAATGTCGTAGGGCAGCCCGATATGGGCCGCGCCGGGCCGACCGGTCGTCATCGCGCGGAAGGCGGTGCGGAAGGTGGAAGGCACCTGGTCCGGCCGGTCGATGACGCCGTTCCACTTGGTGAGGGGGCGGAAAAGCCCCTTCTGATCGAGCTCGGTGAGAGGATACTTGCCGCGCGAGGTCACCGGCACGTCGCTGGTGATGGCGAGGACGGGGATGGAGGACTCGTTGGCCTCCACCACGCCGGGGAGAATATACGTCGCGCCGCCGCCGCTGGGGCCTTCGCACACCCCCACCTTGCCGGTCACGCGAGCGTAGGCGTCGGCCATGTAGGCGGCACTGCGTTCGTCACGGGTGAGGATGTGTTCCATCCCGTGATCGAGGCGGCAGAGCGCGTCGTAGAACGGGAGGCTCGTATCGCCGCACAGGCCGAAGACGTGCTTCACATCATGAAGCTGGAGCATGCGAACGGCGGCTTCAGCGCCTGACATCTCATTCATGGTGACCGCCGATCTTTGCTGCGCCGGACCGCAGGTTCAGCCAGGATTATCTATCGTATACAGCATAGAATACCGGTGCGGGCAATCACATCCCCGCTCGCCCCACGGCCGTCAAGACGACATATAGCTGACCGGATCGGCCTGATTTTTCAGGCCCTCGCGGTAACGTCAGGCCGGTTTATCAGGATCGCGAACGCGCGGAGCGAAGCCGGGCCCGGGTTCGAGCCGTCGTGCCCGACGCCAGCGGCTCCCCGGGCCGCCGGAACAATTCTAGCGGGTGTTGTTCAGGTAGATCTGCGCGATGCCCTCGCGGATGGCCGCGGTGATCTGGTCCTGGCGGCGGTCGATATGCCGCTCCAGCGCGGCGATGCAGGCGACCTCATCGCGATCGCGCAGATGCATCAGGATGTCCCGGTGCTCGCGCTGCGTGGTGGGCCGGCGACCATGATCCATATCCGTCCAGCGCACGAATTGGATGCGTGCATTCACATTGCACAGGACGTCCAGCATCCGTTCGTTGCCTGACAGCCGCATCAACTGCTCGTGGAAATATTCGTCGAGCCGCACCAGTTCGTCGGTCGTGCGGTCCCCCGGATCCGGTCCGGTCTCGTCGAGGAACTGCAAAAGCGCATCGATATCGGCGTCGGAGGCATTGTCGATCGACAGCTTGACCGCTCCGACCTCGATAGCCTTTCGCAGCTGGTAGAGGTCGAAGACCTCTTTCGGATCGAGCTCGCGGCAGAAAAATCCCTTGCCGGGTACGAAGCGCAGGAATCCTTCCGTGGTCAGGCGGTTGAGCGCCTCCCGCACCGGCGTGCGGCTGATACCGAACTGCTTGGCAAGTTCTCCCTCGTTCAACCGTTCACCAGGCCTGATCTTGTAGCCGACCGCCATTCGCCGAAGTTCGTCATAGGCACGACTGACGAACGTCGACACTGTCTCATCCATCGAGAATCCCCGCATTCAACGCTGCATACATATAAGGCGAACGTCCCCGAAGCATAACGCCGCCGCGGACGCGACTGCGACGCGTCGCTTGCGATCCATATATCTGCACTGTACCGTCAATACTCTGAACTCATGGGCGCGGCGAGCCGCGATGCGGCGCAGGAGTCACGGAGTTCGGACAACAGAACAAGCCACCACAAAGGGGATGGAATGCGACTCGAAGGGAAACTCGCCGTGATTACGGCTGCGGCGTCCGGGATGGGGCGCGCCGGGGTGGAGCTTTTCTGCCGTGAAGGCGCGAGGGTCTGCGCCGTCGATCTCAACCAGGGGGCGCTCGACGACCTCGCGAGCGCGATGGACGCGAGGGGGACGCCCATCGAAACCCTGCAGGCGGACCTCTCCCACACCGATACCATCAAGGGCAGCATCGACACGGCCGCCGAGCTGCTCGGCGGGATCGACATCCTGTGGGCGCACGCGGGGATCCCCGGCCCCGGCGGCATCGAGGACCTCGACCTGACCGCCTACCAGCAGGCGATGACGCTCAACATCGACACCGCCGTGCTCGGCGCCGGGCAGGTCATCAAGCATATGCGAAAGCGCGGCGGCGGATCGCTGATCTTCACCGCCTCGGTGTCCGGCATGGTCGGGTCGCGCTTCTCGCCGGTCTATTCCGCCGGCAAGTTCGCCGTGGTCGGCCTCGCCAAGTCGCTCGCCCAGACGTTCGCGCCCGACAACGTGCGCGTCAACGCGCTCTGCCCCGGTCTCACCGACACGCCCATGGCGCCCGGCTTCACCAGCCGCAGCGGCGACCCGGAGGAGGCACGGGCGAACACCGCAGCGTTCCTGACGGCCGTACCGCTCGGTCGCCTCGGGCGGCCGGAGGAGATGGCGCACGCCGCGCTGTGGCTGGCGTCCGACGATGCGTCCTTCGTGACCGGCATCGAGCTACCGGTCGACGGCGGCTTCACCTGCCGCTGACCGGATCGCCCCGGCCGGGCGCGTGAATGCCCGGCCGTGCCGGCACAGGGGGCGCTCAGGCCCCCGCCGGCACCGAGGCGAGGATCTTTCGCGCCGCGCGCTCGTGCGGCTTGTCGATCATCGCACCGTCGATCGAGACCACGCCCGCCTCCGGATTGTCCTCGAATGCCGAGACGACCGACCGCGCCCAGGCGACCTCGTCCTCGGTCGGCGTGAAGGCGGCGTTCACCGCATCCACGTGCGAGGGGTGGATCACCACCTTGGCGCCGAAGCCGTCCCGCCGCGCGGCCCGCGACTCGGCCGCCACGTAGTCGAGATCGCCGATGACGGTGCAGACCGTGTCGAATGCCGTCACGCCAGCGCTCGCCGCCGCGAACAGGCACATGTTGCGGGCCATCACGAAGGGGCCCGTGTAGGCGCCCTCTTCCTTGTTGGCGGTCGCGCCCAGCGAGGACATCAGGTCCTCCGCGCCCCACAGCAGGCCGAGGAGGCGCGGGTGGGCGGGGGTGTACGTGGTCAGGCCCTGCACCGATTCGGCCGTCTCGGTGGCAACCGGAAGGATCTTCGTGGCCCCCTCCTCCAGCCCGGAGGCGGCCTCGAACGCGGCGAGGTAGTGCCCGAGGAGGGTGACGTCGGCGCCACCGCGGCACTTGGGGAGCATGATCGCGTCGGGCCGCGCCGGCATCACCGCGGCGAGGTCGCCCAGCGTCATCCCGGTGTCGAAGGCGTTGACGCGCACCAGCAGCGACTTGCCGGCACGGTCCCCGCCCAGCATCTCGCGGACAGTCTCGCGCGCCCCCTCCTTCCGGCCGAGCGCGACCGAATCCTCGAGGTCGAGGACCAGCGCGTCCGCGCCGGTGGTGAGGGCCTTGGCGAACTTGCGGGGACTGTCGCCGGGAACGAAGAGGACCGAACGCATCACGCCTCCGGCCGCTTCAGCATGAGGCCCATCCGGCGGCAGGTGGCGACGACCGTGCCATGCTGGTTGAGGCAGGTGTGGTCGAACTCCACCAGTCCATTGCTCGGCCGCGATTTGCTCTCGCGCTTGCCGACGATCGCCGTGCGCGCCCGCAGCGTGTCCCCGGCGAAGACCGGATGCGGGAAGCGCACGTCGCTCATGCCGAGATTGCCGACCGTGGTGCCGAGCGTCGTATCCTGCACCGACATGCCGATCATGATGCCCAGCGTGTAGAGGCTGTTGAAGAGCGGCTTCCCCCATTCGGTCTTCGCCGAAAACTCGGCGTCGACGTGCAGCGGCTGCGGGTTCAGCGTCATCAGACTGTACGAGATGTTGTCGTGCTCGGTGACGGTGCGCGTCAGCGGATGGTCGAACACCATCCCGACCTCGAAGTCCTCGTAGTAGAGACCTGCCATTCTTGTTCTCCTTATTGGCGGTTGGCGTGACGCGCCGGCGCGACCGCCGCCCCGGACGGTTCCGGAGCGGCGGCTCGCACGATCTTGCGGGCGATGAGGCTGTCGATCTCGTCCTGCGAGCGGCCGAGCGACTGAAGAATCTCGACCGTCTGCTCGCCGAGGCGCGGGACGGGGCGCGGCTCGGCGACGGGCGTCGCCGACAGCTTGACGGGATTGGCCATCGAGGTGAGGCGGCCCTCGGTCGGGTGGTCGATCTTCCGGAAGAAGCCGACGGCCTGGAGATGCTCGTCCTCCAGCACGCTCCTGAAGTCGTGCATCCACATCACCGGGACGTCGATCTCGTTGAAGAGGTCGACCCATTCGGCGGAGGTGCGGGACAGGAAGATCTCGGTCAGCTCGGCGTAGATCGTATCGATGTTGGCGGTCCGGGCGGTGAAGGTGGCGTAGCGCGGATCGGTGTCCATCCGGTCGCCGTACCCGACGGCGTCGAGGAAGCGGCGCCAGTGCTTGTCGGTGTAGATCAGCGCGCAGACGTAGCCGTCGCTGGTTTTGTAGGGCCGGCGGTCGCGCGCCATCTGCCGGTGATAGCCCCCCTCGTCGAGCGGCTCCTCGAACGTCAGGCCGCCGAGGTGGTCGCTCATGATGACGTTCACCATCGTCTCGAACATCGGCACGTCGACGCGCTGCCCCTCCCCCGTGGTGTTACGGGCGACGAGGGCGGCGAGGATGCCGCTGAGAATGGTGAGGCCGACGATCCGGTCGGCCAGCGCCGCCGGAACGTACCGCGGCTCCTGCCCGCTCGCGGTGGCGTAGAGATAGGGCAGGCACGCGCCGCCCTGGATGAGGTCGTCGTAGGCGGGGTTCGCGGCGTAGGGGCCATCCTGCCCGTAGCCGTAGCAACCTGCGTAGATGATCCGCGGATTGACGCCCGCCACCTCCTCGTAGGAGAGGCCGAGGCGGGCCATGGCGGCGGGGCGGATGTTGTAGACGAGCACGTCGGCGTCGCGGCAGAGGTCGAGCAGCAGCCCCCGCCCCTCGGGGGTCTTCAGGTCGACCGCGATGGAACGCTTGGAGCGGTTCACGTTGAGAAAGATCGGACCCATCTGCGGCGAGCGCATCGGCCCGATGTCCCGCACGAGATCGCCCTGCATGGATTCGACCTTCACCACGTCCGCCCCGTAGTCGGCGAGGAACTGCGTGGCGTAGGGACCCATCAGGATTGCGGTGAGGTCGACGATCCGAATGCCTGACAGGGGGCTCATGCGTCTTCTTTCTGCTCGATGCAAATATATAGATCATAGAAGCATGCTTGTGGACATTGCACAACGCGCCACTGAGCCGAAGTCTCGCGCCTTGGGGTCGGCAGGGCTTCCCACGCCTCGCGGGCCGGCGAACCGATCCAGTGTCCATGATGTTGGATGCGCGGCATTAGGGCGCGAACGAGACGGCCGCCCGTCGGCGCCGTGCTGCCGGGGCGGGGGCAGAACGGGTGGGGTTGTCGCCCCCGGTGGCGGGTGCGTCCGTCAGTCCGGCCGGGCGGCCATCAGGCGCTGGGGGGTATATTCGATGACCGTCTCGCCGCGCTGGTTGACGACGAGGTTCTTCGTGCGCACCAGCCCGCGCTCGGACTTCGACGTCTTGCGCGCCTCGAGGATCTCGAGTTCGACGTGGATGGTGTCCCCCACGACGACGGGCCGCTTCACGTCCATCTGCATGTTGAGGAAGGCAAGGCCCGTCCCCTGCCCCGTCGCGTTCAGCGTCAATCCCTCAGCGATCGACAGGACCAGCAGGGCCGGAGCGGCGTGCCCCTCCATCGCGCTGTGCGTCTTGCGGTATTCCCGGTCAAGGAAGAGCGATTCCAGCATCCCGGCGTGCGTGACGAAGGCGATGACGTCCGACTCCGTGATCGTCCGGCCGTAGGTGCGATAGCGCGCGCCGACGGTCAGATCGTTCCAGTAGAACCCCGTTCCGAGCAGCTCCACTTTCGCCTCCTTGCCGCGTCCCGCATCGTCCGGCGCCGCGGTCAGCGCTTGGTCGTCACCCGCTGGTCGACCACCGGCGGGGTCGTCAGGTTCGTGATCGTCTTGGCCAGGTAGTCGGCGCCGAGGTGCAGGGCGACGGCGGCGTGGATCCGCACCGCGATCGACGGCATGATCGCCTCCACCCGCGTCAGCGGCCCCGCCACGGTGAACGAATAGATCCGGCCCGCCACGATCAGCGGGATCGACACGCCGCCGAGATCGACGCTGTAGTTCGACGCGCTCTCGAACCAGCCGCGATGGAGCGCGATGCGGATGCGGTCCTCCACCGCCTCGATGCTGAGCGGCGTGCCGGAGCCGTAGCGGTGGAATTCCGCCTTGCGCAGCACCGCCATGCGCTGGTTCGGCGGCCACTGGCTGAGGATCGCCATGCCCGACGCGGTCGCGTGGATCGGCAGACGCTGCCCGGCCTCGGCGACGTAGCGCACCCGTTCGGTCGACGGCACGACCTCAAGGAAGATCACCGTCCCGCCCGCCGCCGCGCCGATGCACACCGTCTCGTTGGTCTCGTCGCGCACATAGTGGGCGAGGCGGACGAGATCCTCCGGCACCGGCTCGGCCGCGCTCATGTCCTGCGCCAGCGTCAGCCAACGCGGCGTCGGGTAATATTTGCCGCGCCCGGACGGCTCGTACAGATACCCGCGCGCGTTGAGCGTCGACAAGAGGTTGTAGGTGGACGAGCGCGGCCAGCCGAAGTGCTGAGACACTTCCGCGAGACTGGCCGGCTTGCCGCGGTCCGCGAAAAACTCGAGCAGATCCAATACGTTCTCGACCTGTCGCACCAGCATGTGTGTCTCTGTGGCTCCCCGTCGGTCACGCCGCGCAGCGCGGCGCCTGCTCCCGGTGTCTAGCAATCTGAACAACCTGTGGGAACACGAACGCCGTCGTCGCGTTGCAATCCTGGCCGACCGGATCGCCCGCCGCCCTGCGCAACAGGCGCTCCCGAAGGCGGTGTCGCCGCGATTCTTGACACGTCCCGCACGCCCTCATATTCAGTAATATAGAAAAAAAGTCCATAATAGTGGAAACGTCCATCGCAGCGCACATGCGCTCGGCGATGAGGAGATGTCGATTTGGCAGACGGATCGAACCGAAACGCGGTGCGGGCCGGGCGCGGACCGCTCGCCGCCGTCGAGACCGCCCTCGTCGCGATCTCATGTGCGGCGATGGCGCTGATGATGTTCGTCGTCGTCGCCGACGTCACCGTTCGATACGCCTTCAATGCGCCCTTCTCGTGGTCGTACGACTTCGTCGGCATGTACCTGATGGTGGGCATCTTCTTCCTGGGCCTCTCCGAGGCGCTTCGCGAGCACGACCACATCGCCGTCGACCTGTTCCGCGATCTCCTGCCGCTGCGGATCAAGAACGCCGCTCTCAGCGCGGCGTATGTGGCCGCCTGCGTCGCCATGGGCCTCATCGGCTGGGGCGGCTGGCAGCGCTTCGCCGCGGCGTGGGCCAACGGCGACAGGATCGCAGCCACCGTCGCCTGGCCGACCTGGGTGCCCTACGCGCTCGTCACGGTGGGCTCGTTCGCGATGCTGCTGCGCTGCCTGCAGCGCGTCATCGCCCACGCGCGCGCCGCCGCGACGGGGATCGAGGCGCCCGGCCTCCTGCCGCTGGCCGCGAACCATCAGGACGCGGCCTGACCATGCTCGTCGGCGCCGTCCTCATCGTCCTCGTCCTGCTGCTGCTCATCGGGCTGCCGGTCGCCTTCGCGCTGCTGATCTCGGGCGCGCTCGGCCTCTACTGCTATGGCGGCCTGTCCATCCTCATGGGCATCCTGAGCACGACGCCGCTCAGCACGGCCAACTCCTACGAGCTCATCACCATCCCGATGTTCATCCTGATGGCCGAGTTCGTGATTATCTCGGGTGTCTCGGAGGATCTCTTCCGGTCCGCGTCCATCTGGGTCGGACGCGTGCGCGGCGGCGTCGCCATGGCGACCGCGCTCGCGGGAGCCGGCTTCGGCGCAATCTCCGGGTCCAGCACCGCCGCGGCGGCCACCCTCGCCTCGACGTCGCTCCCCGAGATGATCAAGCAGGGATACGAGCCCAAACTCGCCGGCGGCGTGGTCGCCATCTCCGGCACGCTCGCCATGCTGATCCCGCCGTCCATCGCGCTGATCCTCTACGGCATTCTGGCCGACATCCCGGTCTCCACGCTGCTCATCGGCGGCGTCATTCCGGGCATCCTCGTCACGGCGACGATCATCGGCACGGTCGCCGTCCTCGTCACCCTGTGGCCGGAGTCGGCTCCGCCGGGTCGCGCCTACTCGATGCGCGAGAAGTTCGCTTCGCTGCGGCGGGTGGGGCCGATGGTGCTGCTCTTCCTCGCCGTCACCGGCACCATCTACACCGGCATCGCGACGCCGACCGAGGCGTCCGGGATCGGCGCCTTCGTCGCCATGCTGCTCGCCATCACGGAACGCCGCCTCACGCCCGCGGCGTTCTACGGCGCGCTGCGCCGCTCGGCGCTGACGACGTGCATGATCCTCTTCATCATCCTGGGCGCGCACGTCTTCGGCTACTTCTTCACCATCACGCGCGTCACCAACGACCTCGCCACCTGGGTCGGCGCGCTGCCGCTGCCGCCGATGGCGGTGATGGCGCTCATCCTCGCGATGTACGTCGTCCTCGGCTTCTTCATGGACCAGGTCGCGATCCTGATCCTCACCGTCCCGGTGATGCTGCCGATCGTCCTGCAGCTCGGCTTCGATCCCGTGTGGTTCGGCGTCATCATCGTCGTCACGGCCGAGATCGGGATGGTGACGCCCCCGCTCGGCATGAACGTCTTCGTGGTCGCGCGCTACACGCGGCGCCCGCTCGGCGAGCTGTTTCGAGGGGTCGCCCCGCACGTGCTCGCCCACCTCTTCGTCATCGCGCTTCTGACCGCCTTTCCCGCCATCGTGCTGTGGCTCCCGTCCACGATGCAATGAGCGGCCGACCAACAAGAACCATCCTGGGGAGGATGACCGACATGACGACCCGACTGTTCAAGACCGGCGCGATCGCCGGCGCCGCCCTCTGGCTCTCCGTCCTGCCGGGCCAGGCCGAGACGCTGCGCATGGGGGACAGCTTCCCCGTGGGCCACTACATCTCCGAAAATCTCGCGAAGTTCTTCATGGACGACGTGAAGGACCGCTCGGGCGGGGAGATCGACTTCGAGTATTTCCCGGCCCAGCAGATGGGCAAGGCCAAGGACATGCTGCAGCTCACGCAGAGCGGCGTGCTCGACATCGGCTACGTCGCCCCCTCCTACATCAGCGACAAGCTGCCGCTCTCTGCCGTCGCCGAGCTGCCGGAGGCCTTCTCCTCCGCCTGCGAGGGGACGAAGGCGTTCTGGAAGCTGGTCAAGCCGGGCGGACTGCTCGACGAGGTCGAGATCGCGCCCAACGGCATGCGCGTCCTCATGGTGCTGGTGCTGCCGCCCTACCAGATCTTCACCAAGGATCGCGACATCACCGGGCTCGACAGCTTCAAGGGGCTGAAGCTGCGCACCACCGGCGGCGCCAAGGAGATCGCAACCCAGCGCATCGAGGCGGTGCCGGTGCAGATCCCCGCCCCGGAGGTGCGCGACTCCCTCTCCCGCGGGACGCTTGACGCGCTGCTCTTCCCGGTCTCGTCGATCCTGCCCTACGATGTGCAGTCCTACCTGCATCAGGCGACCACGAACCAGAACTTCGGCTCCTTCGTGATCGCCTACATGATCAGCAAGCAGAAGTGGGACTCGCTCTCGCCCGAGACGCAGCAGGTCCTGACCGAGTCCGGCGAGGCCGCCACCGCGCACTCCTGCGCCGACACCGACGCGCTGGAGGACAAGGACCGCCAGACGATCACAGAGGCGGGCGTCGAGTTCGTGACGCTGCCGGACGCCGACAGCGAGAAGATCAAGACGCTGATGGCCGGTGTCGGCGACGAGTGGGCCGAGGAGCTGGAGGGCCGCGGCAAACCCGGTCGCGCGGTGCTCGACGGTTTCCGCGCCAACCTGAAGGCCGGCGACTGAGGAACCCGGCCGGCTGCGCCCGCGCCAGCCGGCCCCCGACCGACCGAGATTGCCCACAACGAGCGCGGTGCGCGATCGATGCGCCCGCGAGGCGGTGCGCGGCCCCGCCGCCCGCCCCGAGACCCGAGGACACCACGATGGACATGACGTTGACCAAGGAGCAGGAGGAGATCCGCGACGCCGTCGCGAAGGTCTGCGCCAGGTTCGACGACGCCTACTGGCTGAAGCGCGACGAGACCGGCGAATTCCCGCAGGACTTCTACGACGCGCTGGCCCGTGACGGCTGGCTCGGCATCTGCACCGCCGAAGCGCAGGGCGGCGCCGGACTCGGCGTCACCGAAGCCGCGATCATGATGCGCACGATCGCCGAGTCGGGTGCCGGCATGTCGGGCGCGTCGGCGGTCCACATCAACATCTTCGGTCTCAAGCCGGTCGACGTCTACGGCACCGCGGAGCAGAAGGAGCGGATGATCCGGCCGATGGCGGAGGGGCGCGAGAAGGCCTGCTTCGCCGTCACCGAGCCCAACACCGGCCTCAACACGACGCAGCTCAAGCTGCGCGCCGAGAAGCGCGGCGACACCTACCACGTCACCGGACAGAAGGTCTGGATCTCGACCGCGCAGGTGGCCGACCGCATCCTCCTGCTCGCCCGCACCACGCCGCTGGAGGAGGTCGCGAAGGCGACGCACGGTCTCAGCCTCTTCTACACGACCTTCGACCGGGAGCGGATCCGCGCGCGCGTGATCGACAAGATGGGCCGCAAGTGCGTCGATTCCAACGAGCTCTTCTTCGAGGATTTCCAGATCCCCGAGGCGGACCGGATCGGCGAGGAGGGCCGCGGTTTCGAGTATATCCTGCACGGGATGAACCCCGAGCGGATCCTCATCGCCGCCGAGGCGGTCGGGCTCGGCATGGCGGCGCTGCGCAAGGCGACGCAGTACGCCAAGGAGCGCGTCGTCTTCAATCGCGAGATCGGCAGGAACCAGGGCATCCAGCACCCGCTCGCCGCCAACTGGTGCAACCTTGAGGCGGCCTGGCTGATGGTGATGCACGCCGCGAGGCTCTACGATACCGGCCAGCCGGCCGGGGCGGCGGCGAACGCGGCGAAATACCTCGCCGGCGAGGCGGGGTTCGACGCCTGCCAGCAGGCGGTCATGACTCACGGCGGCTTCGGCTACGCCAAGGAGTACCACGTGGAGCGTTACCTGCGCGAAGTCATGGTCCCGCGCATCGCGCCGATCAGCCCGCAGCTCGCGCTGTGCTACATCGCCGAACGGGTGCTCGGTCTGCCGAAGTCCTACTGATGCAGCCGGTCGCCGCGAAGGACGTCTCGTTCGCCCCGCTCCTCCAGGCGGGCGACCGCGTCGTCGTCGGCCAGGGGACGGCCGAGCCGACGACCCTCGTGCGCCGCCTTCTTCAGGAGGCGCGGGACGGCGCCCTGCCGCCCTTCCGCCTCTTCGTCGGCCCCGCCATCTCCGGCACGCTCGTGGACACGGTGCCGGATACGGTCACGGTCGAGAGCTACGGCGGCATCGGCGCCACCGCGGCCCTGGCGCGGCGGGGAAAGCTCGACGTCTTCCCGCTGCATCTCTCCGCCATCGACCGCTCCTTCCGCGACGGGCGGATCCGGGCCGACCTCGTCCTGCTGGCGCTCTGCCCGTCGGTCGAGCGGCCCGGGTGGAACCTTGGCCTCGCCCGCGACCTCGCCTTCACGGCGGCGCAGCGCGCCGAAAGCCGCGTCGTCGGCGAGTACCAGCCGGCGATGCCGGTGTGCCGCGGCGGCGATATCGGCGAACCCGCCCTCGCCGCTCTCGTCACCGCCGAGGCACCCCCGGTCGAGTTCGTCGCACCGGAACCCGACGCCACGATCCGCCGCATCGCCGGACGGATCGCCGAGCTCATTCCGGACGGGGCCTGCGTCCAGATGGGCTTCGGCACAATCCCCGCCGCCCTGTGCGCCGCGCTGACGGGTCACCGGGACCTCGGCGTCCACTCCGGCGCGGTGGTCGACGGCGTCGTGACACTGGCCGAGTGCGGAGCGCTCACCAACGCCAGGAAGGAGCATGGCCGCGGGGTCACCGTCGGCGGCATGCTGCTGGGCACCCGCCGCCTCTTCGACTTCGCCGACCGCAACCCCGCCTTCCGTCTCGCCGGACACGAGGAGACGCACTATGGCGAGGTGCTGTCGGCCATCTCGCGCTTCCACGCCGTCAACTCCGCGCTCGAGGTGGACCTTACGGGTCAGGTCGGGGCGGAGATCGTCGGCGGGCGCTACATCGGCGCCGTCGGCGGGCAGGTGGACTATGTGCGCGCCGCCCAGGCCTCGGACGGCGGCCGCTCGATCATCGCGCTGCCCTCGACCACGGCGAAGGGGCGGAGCCGCATCGTCGCCCACGTCGGCACCGTGACCTGCGCCCGCGCCGACGCCGACACGTTCGTCACCGAGCACGGCGTGGCCGAACTGCGCGGCCAGCCGATCTCCGAGCGCATCCGCCGGATGGTCGCCATCGCCGCCCCCGAGCACAGGGAGACGCTCCTGCGCGACTGGCACGACGCGGCGAGGGTGGCATGACCGGCCCGCTTGCCGGGCTGAAGTTCGTGGAGATGGTCGGCATCGGACCCGGCCCCTTCGCCGCGATGGTGCTTGCCGACCTCGGCGCGGAGGTGATCCGGATCGACAGGATCGTGCCGTCCGGTATCGGCATCGAGCGGCCGGTCGAGTTCGACTTCGCCGCGCGCGGCCGGCCCTCCATCGCGCTCGACCTGAAGCGGCCCGAGGCGGTGGCGCTCTCGCTCGACCTCATCGCCCAGGTGGACGGACTGGTGGAGGGGTTCCGCCCCGGCGTCATGGAGCGCCTCGGCCTCGGCCCGGAACCATGCCTCATGCGCAATCCCCGCCTCGCCTACGGCCGCCTTACGGGCTGGGGGCAGGAGGGCCCGCTGGCACCCACGGCCGGGCACGACCTCACCTATCTGGCGCTGACGGGCGTGCTCAACGCCATCGGCCGGCCGGGCGACGCGCCGGTGCCGCCGCTCAACCTCCTCGGCGACTACGCCGGCGGCAGCCTCATGCTCGTCCTCGGTCTCCTCGCCGCGATCCTCTCCGCCCGCGAGACGGGGCAGGGCCAGGTGGTGGACGCGGCCATCGTCGACGGCGTCTCGCTGCTGTCGGCGCCCATCCGCGGGCTGTTCGCGGCGGGGCTCCATGGCGAGACGCGCGGCAGGAGCCTCCTCGACGGCGGCGCGCCGCACTACGACAGCTACATCTGCGCCGATGGCAGATATCTCGCGGTGGCGCCCATCGAGGCCAAGTTCCGGCGCGAGCTGCTGGAGGGGCTGGGCTTCGACCCGGCCGGATTCCCCGACGTGACGCACCGGGAGAACTGGCCCGAGGCGAGGCGCCTCCTCGCCGAGCGGATCGCGAGCCAGACGCGCGACCACTGGGCCGAGCGGTTCGCCGGCAGCGACGCCTGCGCCACCCCGGTGCTGGACTTCGCCGAGGCGGAGGCGCACCCGCACGCCGCCCTCCGCGGCGCCTACGTGCGCGTCGGCGGTGTCGCCCAACCGGCGCCGGCACCGCGGTTCTCCGAGACGCCCGCAGGCGTGCCGTCACCGCCGCAGCCGCGCGGGTCCGGTGCCGACGCCCTCTCCCGCTGGGACATCGCCCCGGACCGCATCGCCGCACTGCAGGACCTCGGCGCCCTCGCCTGACACCCCGTCCCCCCGCGCCGCGGGCAACGAGGAAAGCCTTCGACGGATGCCGGTGGCTCCCGCAGGGCGGCGGTCCCGGTGGGACAGGATGGATTGACCGGCCCGGTCAGTCGCGCGGGACGATGGCGCAGGCGGTGCGCCGGCCGGGCGTCAGCGCACCTGCGGCGGCAGACAGTCCCTGACGAAGCGGACGAGTTCGGCGGCGAGCTCCAGATCCTCCGGGGCCCCTCCGAACCCGCCGTGCGGCATCGCCTCGAAGACGTGAAGTTCGGCCGTGGCGCCCGCGCGCCGCAGCTTGCGGTGGAGCCGGACCGTGTTGGAGAGGAACAGGTCGCGCGTTCCGCTCTGCAGGACTCCGGATACCCCAGTGCGTGACGGACCCGGCAGCCCGCGTGCATCGAGCGATGCTTTCAGCCTCGGCGATGCCGTGGTCGCGCCGGACCGTTCACACAGCCGTGAAACCCAACGTCCCGAACTCAGCTTGACACAAACCGACTAGTTGGTAGATTCAGCTGCAGCGCACGAGACGTGCTGTCGCTCGGCGGGCGCCCGCTGCTCCCCCGTGTACATCACGGAGGGCGCCCGCGCCGGCCGAGCGTCGGACAGGAGTGAATGCCAGATGGCCAACGTGTCCAGCACCGCCGACGAGATCCTCGCCTGTGCGCGCACGCTCGTCATGGCGGGCGGCTACAATGGCTTCAGCTACGCCGACATCGCCAAGGTCGTCGGCGTGCGCAAGCCGAGCATCCATCACCACTTCCCCAGCAAGGTCGATCTCGTGCGCGAGCTCGTGGCCAGCCACCGCCATTCCGTCGAGGACGGGATCGCCCGGCTGGAGCGGTCCGTCTCCGACCCGGTGGAACAGCTTCGTGCCTATACGAGGGTCTGGGTCACCTGCATCGAGGACGCCTCGGTCCCCATCTGCCTCTGCGCGCTGCTGGCCTCGGAGATCCCGGTTCTGCCGGAGGAGGTCGTGTACGAGGTGCGAGCGCATTTTCGCGCGCTGTCGGCCTGGCTGACATCGGTGATGGAACGTGGTGCGCGCGACGGGCGGCTGAACCTCTCGGCCTCTCCCCGCGTCGAAGGAGAATCCTTCATGGCGACGGTCCATGGCGCGATGCTGTCGGCACGGGCCTATGGCGACCCGAAGATGTTCGAAAGCATCGTCGGACCGCTCCTCGAGCGACTGACGAGCCGGTCGGGATAAGTCTTCGACCCCGCAGGCGAGCGTCAGCCCGCCGGCCAGACTGACGGACGATCGCCAGACCGTTCCGCGATCGCCGCGCGGGTGCGCGCTCATGCGCCCGAAACCTACCAACTAGTAGATCGGAACTTGATATGCTGAGAATGACCCTTTCCACCCTGCTCGTCGCGGCCGCCCTCGGTGCGCCCGTCACGGCGATGGCGCAGAGCCAGGGCGAAATCGTGCGCATCCGCGGCGACATCGTCGAAGCGGCGGACAGCGCCCTGACGGTGAAGACCCGTGAGGGCGAGACGGTCGAGGTGACCCTCGCCGACGGCTGGAAGCTCGCAGGCGTCGGCAAGGCCGCCGTCACGGACATCAAGCCCGGCGACTACGTCGGCATCGCGTCGCTCCCGAAGGCCGACGGCGGCGACGGCGCGCTCGAGGTGGTGATCTTCCCGCCGGCGATGAGCGGCGTCGGCGAAGGCAGCTTCGGCTGGGACCTGAAGCCCAACAGCACCATGACGAACGCGACCGTCGCGAACGCGGTCAAGGGCGTCGACGGGCGCACGGTGACGCTCACCTACAACGGCAAGGAAAAGGCGATCTCCATCCCGGACGGGGTGCCGGTCGTGACGCTCGCCGCAGCAACGCCGGCCGATCTGAAGGCGGGTGTCACCGTCTTCATCGCCGCCCGGAAGGACAGTTCCGGTGCCGTCTCCGCCCAGCGGGTCATCGTCGGCAAGAACGGCGTCGTCCCGCCGATGTGACGGAGCGGGGAGCCGGCCGCGCGGCCGGCTCCTTCACCTGTGTCCCGACGCCCCGAGCGTGGGCGGCACCGCGTCGAAAAGGGATCGGCAATGGCGGAAGCGGGACCCGACGACAGTCACCAACCCACAGATGGGAGCCGTCTCATGTTCGAGCGGACAGCAAACGGGCCGAAGCCCGCGCGGAGCACTCTCATAAAGCGGCATTCGATCGCCACACGCCTGACGCACTGGGTCAATGCTCTCTGCATCGCGCTCCTGCTCCTGAGCGGGCTGCAGATCTTCAACGCGCACCCGGAGCTCTACTGGGGTCGATACGGCGCCGACGGCGATCCCGCGGTCCTGTCGATCGGCGCCGAAAGCGGCCCGAGCGGGACCCGCGGCGTCGTCCGCGTCGGATCCGTCACTTTGCCGACGACCGGCGTGCTCGGATTGTCGACCTTGGACGGCAGGCCGGTGGCACGCGCGTTTCCGGCGTGGCTCACCATACCGTCCTATCAGGACCTTGCCACGGGACGACGGTGGCACTTCTTCTTCGCGTGGCTCTTCGTGGCCAACGGCCTCGTCTATCTTCTCGCCGGGGTGCTGAGCCGCCATGTCGCGCGGGACCTGGCCCCGGACCGTGACCAGCTGACCCCGCGGCATCTCTGGCGGGAGATCCTCGACCACGCACGCCTGCGCTTTCCGCAGGGCGATGAGGCACGGCGCTACAACGGGCTCCAGAAGATCTCCTACCTCGCGGTCATCTTCGTGCTGCTCCCGCTGATGGTCGTGACCGGACTGACGATGTCGCCGGCCATGGACGCCGCCTTCCCAGTGCTCCTCGACATCTTCGGCGGACGTCAATCGGCCCGGACGATCCACTTCATCACGGCCTCGCTCGTGGTCCTGTTCGTCCTCGTGCATGTCGCGATGGTCGTTCTTTCCGGCCCCCTCAACAACCTGCGCTCCATGATCACCGGACGCTACGCCATCCGCGAGAAAGGATCCGACCGATGACCGGCCATGCCCTGACGCGTCGCCGCCTTCTCGCGGGCGGAGCGGCCGCCGCCGCGGCGCTGCCGCTGAGCGGCTGCGATCCGCTCGGCCAGAATGCCGACGTCGATACGGTGCTGCGTTCAGCCGAGACGTTGACCATGCGGGTGCAGCGCCTCCTGCTCGGCCGCAACGCGCTCGCACGCGAGTTCCAGGCAACGGACATATCGCCATCCTTCCGCGTCAACGGCACCAGCCGGCCGGGGAGCGAGGAGTATGCGGCCCTGGAGGCCGACGGCTTCGCGCACTGGCGGCTGAAGGTGGATGGCCTGGTGCAGCGGCCGGGGGCGTTCTCCCTGGCCGATCTCAAGGCGCTGCCCGCGCGCACGCAGATCACCCGGCACGACTGCGTCGAGGGTTGGAGCGCGATCGGCCAGTGGACGGGCGTGCCGCTCGCCACGATCCTCGGTGCGGTGGGGCTGATGCCGAATGCACGCTTCGCCGTCTTCCACTGTGCCGACGAACTGGAGCTGACGTTCGACGGCAGCGGCCGATACTATGAGAGCATCGACCTCGTCGACGCCTTCCACCCGCAGACCATCCTCGCCTACGCCATGAACGGCGCGGACCTGTCGGTCGGCCACGGCGCACCGCTGCGCCTGCGGGTCGAACGGCAGCTCGGCTACAAGCACGCCAAATATCTCATGCGCATCGAGCTCGTCCAAAGCCTGAAGGACCTGTGGGGCGGCAACGGCGGCTATTGGGAAGATCGGGGCTACCAGTGGTACGCCGGCATCTGATGCCATCGCCGCGCCCCGCGCGAAGGCGCGCCGGAACGGCACGCCCGGTCAATCTGTAATCCGGTCCCTGTCCTCGAGATGCAGGCGGGAGAATTCCCTCTCACCGAGATCAGGACCGGGGTAAGGGCGCGGCCCGAACGCGTCAGCTCGTATTCGACCCGCGGCGGCCGCTCGTCGAAGTCGCGCCTCGCCACCAGTCCGTCGTTCTCGAGCTCCCTCAGGTGCTGCGTCAACATCTTCTGCGAAATATTCGGGATGTCTTTCAGCAACTGCGCGTTGCGCATGGTGGGCTCGGCGAACAGACGAAACAAGATATGCAGTTTCCATCGCCCACTGATGGACCGCAGCACCCGGCTCACGTGAGCAACCGAGCCGTCCGGGCCGAGACAATCGAGCCTTATTTCCGGGTCCATAGGCACCTTTAAGTGCGTAATTGCCTCGCTCACCGCATGCCCCCATCAAATCCCGGGATCAAAATGGGACCTGCGCGATGGATTTGAAACTCGACGGGCGCGTGGCGCTCGTCACGGGCAGCAGCAAGGGCATCGGCGAAGCCGTCGCCCGAGGACTGGCGCGCGAAGGCGCCGTCGTGATCGTCCACGGCCGTGACAAGACGAAGACCGAGGACGTCGCGCACTCCATTGTCGCCGAGGGTGGACGCGCTTATGCCGTCCTTGGCGACCTGACGGACGACGACGCGGTCGACCGCCTTGTCGCCAGCGCACAGGCGTTCGCGAAGCCGGTCGGGATCGTGGTCAACAACGCGGGCGGCTCCGGACGGACGGAAGACTGGACCACGACGCGCCCGGACACGTGGGCGACGGGCTACGACCGCAACGTCCTCGCGGCCGTCCGGGTCACCACCCCGCTCCTGCCGGGCATGCGGGCGGCGAAGTGGGGACGGATCCTCAACATCTCCAGCCTCGCCGCGTTGATGCCGCCGTCCAATCGGCCGGACTACGCGGCGGCCAAGGCCGCGATGATCGCGATGACCGCTTCGCTCGCCAAGGCCGTCGCGAAGGACGGCATCACCGCAAACACCGTTTCGCCCGGGACGATCCACAGCACCAGCCTCGAGGAGGCGTTCCGGACCGCGGCGGCGAACCAGGGGCTCGCGCGGGACGCGTCGTGGCCGGACATCGAACGAACGGCTCTGCCGCTGTTCGCTCAGGTTCCCGCCGGGCGGTGCGGCACGCTCGAGGAGATCGCCGACGCCGTCGCCTTCCTCGTCAGCCCCCGCGCCAGCTACATCACCGGGTCGAACCTGCGGCTCGATGGCGGAATGTGGCCGGGCCTCTAGGCCGGCACGCACCACGCCCTCGGTTCGCCGCTCCCCTTCAGCCGTCGGTGGAGCGGGTCAGCGCCTCCCAGTCCGAGAGCTCCTGCTTCATGCGTTCGATCCGGTCCCTCACCAGCGTCAGCGCATCGCTTCCGAGCAGCAGTTGCGGCGGGGGATCGTCGGACGCGACGAGCGTCAGGACCGCGGCTGCCAGCTTCTCGGGATCGCCGAGCTGCTTGCCGCTCTTCTCCTGGCGCGCCGCGCGGATGGGATCGAAGAGGGCGTCGTAGTCCGGGATCGAACGCTCGGTCCGCACCATGGAGCGCCCCGCCCAGTCGGTGCGGAACGAGCCGGGGCAGAGCGCGGTCACGCGCACGCCGAAGGGCGCCATTTCCGCGCGCATCACCTCGGAGATGCCCTGCAGCGCGAATTTGCTCCCGCAGTAGTAGGCGATCCCCGGCATGGTGATCATTCCGCCCATCGACGTGACGTTGACGATGAAGCCGCCGCGCCGCTCGCGGAAGCGCGGCAGGAAGGCCTTGGCGACGGCCACGGCGCCGAACACGTTCACGTCGAACTGCCGACGCATCTCGTCCAGGGGCGATTCCTCGAGCACGCCCTCGTGGCCGTAGCCGGCGTTGTTGATCAGTACGTCCACCGCGCCGTGCTCCTGCTCGGCCTGCGCGACGATGGCGGGGATGCGGTCGAACTCGGTCACGTCGCACAGGATCGCGCGGACCTGCGGCAGGCGCTCCAGCAACGACTCCCGCGCAGCCTCCGAACGGACGGTGCCGATGACCGTATGACCCGCCGAGGCGGCCGCCTCGGCGATGGCAAAGCCGAATCCGGAGTTGGCGCCGGTGATGAAGAAGGTCTTTCCTGACATGAATCAGTCTCGTCTTGATCATTCGTCTGGATTGACAGATGCTCTCGCCATCGATCGCCACCCAGTGCGATTTCTCTACGTCTCTTGCCTGATCCTATGAACATGAGTGAGGCGCCCGCTTCATTGACCGATCTCGCCCGGCGCCTCGCTCCGCGGCCGGGCTACAACTCCACCGGCCTGGACTCCGTCCGGCTGCTCAGGTCGGAAGCGATCCTCGAGGACGTGCCGGTGCTCTACCGCCCCGGTGCGGTGTTCGTGCTGCAGGGCTCGAAGCAGGGATTCCTCGAAGGGGAGGTCTACCGCTACGACGCGGACCATTATCTTGCCGTGTCGGTCCCGGTCGCGTTCCGGATGGCCTCGCAGGCGAGCCCGGAGCGACCGCTGCTGGCGATCTACCTCGATTTCGACCTGCGCCTTGCCGCCGAAATCGTGACGGAGCTGGGCGCGCGGCAGCAGGCCTCGCGGCCCTCCCCCGCGCGGAGCCTCGTTTCAAGCCCCATGGACCCCGTCGTCGCGGATGTGCTGCTGCGCACCCTTCGCGCACTCTGCGATCCGGGCGAGCTTGCGATCCTGGGACCGGGTCTCCTGCGGGAACTGCACTACCGGGTGCTCGTCGGTCCGCAGGGCGGCGCGCTGGCGGCGGCCCTCCAGCAGCGTGGTGCGGTCGGCCGGATCGTGCGGAGCCTCGCCCGGATCCGCGAATGCTATCACGAGGGTCTGTCGGTGACTGAACTCGCGGCCGAGGTGGGGATGAGCGCCCCCTCCTACCACGCGCATTTCAAGACCCTGACCGGCAGCACGCCGATCCAGTACGTCAAGGCCATGCGGCTGCACGAGGCGCGCCTGATGATCGCGCGGCAGGAGGGGCCGATCGCCGCGATCGCGGCGAGGGTCGGGTATGCGAGCGCTGCCCAGTTCAGCCGCGATTTCAGGCGTCACTTCCGCCGCAGCGCGACCGAAGAGGCGAGGTGGATGCGCGAGCATCTGGGCGAGATCGTTTGAACCGACCTCGCCGAAGGGCCCTCGCCCGGGGGCGAGAGCCGGCAGCGGACGTCATCGCGTCGCCGTGCCCCGCACCGCGTCGAGCGCGGTCCGAAAGGCCGCCAGCGCCTCGTGGCCCGGCTGGTCGCGGGAGTCGAGCTCCGTCGCCCACGCCTCGGCGATGCTCGCGTTCGCAGCCTGAAGGGCCGCGGTCCCGCTCTCGTCGAATGAAACGACGCCGACACCGGCCGCCTTCATCGCGCTGGATGCCGCGCCCTCCTTCTCGTCGAACGCGGCGCATGCGTTCTCCACGACCTGATCCCCGGCCTCGCCGAGGACGTTCTGAACCGCTTCGGGAAGGGTGCGCCACTTGCGCTCGCTGATCGAGTAGGCCACCGCGATAGTGCCGAAATTCTGGTCCGTCGTGATCGCCTTGGTCAGATCCGTGAGCTTGTAGCTGTCGACGCTGATGAGGGCGAGCAAGGCACCGTCCACCGTCCCGCGGGACATGGAATCGTAGATCTCCGGCGGCGCCATGCGCACCGGCACCATGCCGAGCTTCTCGAGCGTCAGGCTCTGCGCGCCGCCAGCCGCGCGCAGCTTCTGTCCCTCGAGGTCGTCGACTGACGCCACCGAGTCCGATGCCAGGATGAGCTGGTAGGGCGGCAGCGCCACGACGAACAGCGGGCGGATGCCGTTCGGCTGGTACTCCTTCTCGAACAGGAACCCGCCTTCGCGGGCAAGGCGCCAGTAGGTGCGCATGACCTCGCAAGAGGTCTTCGATGCGCCCGGCAGCTCGGCAACCGCCGAAAGGGGCATCTTTTCCGGGACGTAGGACGGTCCGATGTAGCCGATGTCGATCAGCCCGGCCTGCGTCAGGCGCAGGAAATCCTTCGCCTTGCCGACCTGCTCGGCCGGGAAGTAGTCGATCTTGACCGTCCCGTTCGACAGGCTCTCGACCCGGTCGATGAATGGCTTCGTCGCGGTCTCGGCGATGACGTGACCGACGGGCAGCGAGTCGCCCATCCGCAGCGTCACCTCCTGCGCCAGCGCGCCGGTGGAGAGCGCCGCGGCGGCGCACGCGAGAACGATGGATTTCATGATGTTTCCTCCTGTTTTTATAGTCATTTCATCAGCCCCGGCAGCCACAGCGTGATGCCCGGGAGCGCGATGAGAAGGGCAATCGCTACGAGGTGCGCGACGATGTGTGGAAGGACGCCGCGGAAGACCTCGCCGAGCGGCCGCTCGGCATAGCGCGCGACGATGAAGCAGTTGAG
Organism: Acuticoccus sediminis; assembly: GCF_003258595.1. Taxonomy (NCBI): domain Bacteria; kingdom Pseudomonadati; phylum Pseudomonadota; class Alphaproteobacteria; order Hyphomicrobiales; family Amorphaceae; genus Acuticoccus; species Acuticoccus sediminis. The sequence goes on along the minus strand of NZ_QHHQ01000011.1, from coordinate 116,440 downwards.
CCCGACGGGCGGCGTCACCATGCCGAGCTCGGCCGTGACGATGATGAGAACGCCGAGCCAGACGAGGTCGAAGCCGAGCGACTGCATCAGGGGGACCACCACCGGCACGGTCAGCACCAGGATCGCGATCTGGTCCAGGAACGAGCCGAGCACGATGTATCCGAGCAGGATGATGACGAGCACCTGCCAGGGGGCGAGGCCGAGAGCGCCGACCCCGTCGACGAGGCTCGTCGTGATCTGCGTCAGCGCGAAGAAGTAGCCGAACACGCTGGCGCCGAGCAGGATGACGAGGATCATCGCGCTGCCGTGCGCGGCGCGGCGCAGCGCGTCGACGACGTTGCGCCGGGTGAGGCGGCCGCACCAGGCGAGCAGGATGAAGGCGCCGAACGCGCCGACCGCGGCCGCCTCCGTCGGTGTCGCGAGGCCGAGATAGATCACCGCCGTGACGAGCGCGAACAGGGCCACGATCGGCCCGACGGGGGCGAGCATCCGCACCCTGTCGCGCAAGGCGACGGAGGGGGCCGACGGCGCGTCCTGCGGCCGGCGCAGCGCGAGGAGATAGACCGTGCCGACGATGGTCGCCATCACGAGGAGGCCGGGCAGGATTCCGGCAATGAGCAGGCGCCCGATGTCCACGTTGGCGAGGAGGCCGTAGACGATCATCGCGACGCTCGGCGGGATCAGCATCGCCAGGGTGCCGGAGATCGCGACGACGCCGGCGGCGAAGCTCGGCGCGTAGCCTTGGCGGATCATCGCCGGCAGGCTCGTCGCCGACAGCGTCGCCGCCGAGGCGGTCGACGTCCCGCAGATCGCCCCGAACCCGGCACCCGCGATCGCGGTCGCCATGCCCAGCCCGCCCCGCACCCGCCCGACCCACGCGGCAGTGACACGGAACAGATCGTCGACCTTGCCGCTGCGCAGCACGAACTCGGCCATCAACAGGAACAGCGGGATGGTCAGGAACTCGAACGTGCCGGCGATGGCGAGCGGCGTCGTCTCCAGAACGCCGAGCGTCGCCTGCCAGCCGACCGTCAGCCACAGCCCGGCAACGCCCGTGATCAGCATGGCGAAGCCGACCGGGGTGCCGATCGCAAGCAGTGCCAGAAGCGAGAGGAGAATGCCGGCGGTGATCATCGCGTCACCTCCAGCGCCTCGACGGCGCCGGCATCCGTCGTACCCTCATGCACGGCATCGGGCGCGGCGATGGCGCGGACCGTCGTCGCCGCGAGGCGGACGATGAGCATCAGCGTGCCCGCCGCCACGAGCGCGAAGGACGGCCACACCCGCCACGGGATCGATCCGGCCACCACCTCGTCGCGCGCGAACGCTTCGATGCCCTGCCATACGCTGCCATAGAGGATGACCGCGAAGGCCGCGAGCGCCGGGAGATCGCCGATCACGTCGGCGACCGCGCGCATCCGCTTCCCCATCACGTCGCGCAGGAGCGTGACGCGGATCTGCGCGCCGTCGCGCAAGCTGTCGGACAGCACGAGGAAGAAGACCGCCGGCATCAGGTAGAGCCCGACGACGTCGCGGGTGAACACGAACGGCCGGTTCAGCCCATAGCGCAGGGCGACGTCGGCGGTGATGAGAACCATCATCGAAAACAGCGCGATGCAGCCGAGGATGACGGACAGCCGCTCGAGGCGGACGAGAAGATTGCCGAGCGCGCTCACGAGGCCGACTCCCGCCGGCTCATGCGCGACAGCATCGCGTCCACGGCCGCCTCGTGCTCGGGGGTGGAATGGGCGAGCACCTGGAGCGCCGCCGTCGCGTCGAGGGCGGTCGCGAGATCCTGCTGCGTACCCATGCGGATGAGGCGCTTGTAGTAGCGCAGCGCGACGCCGGAGTGCTGCGCCATTTCGCCGGCAAGCGTGAGGGCGCGGTCGAGAAGCGCGCCCGGCTCGGTCACTTCCGAGACGAGACCCCATTGGAGCGCGGTCCCGGCGTCGAGCACACGCCCGGTGAAGGCGAGCTCGGCCGCGCGCGCCGGCCCCAGAACCCGCGGCAGGAACCACGCCCCGCCGATCCCCGAGATGATCCCGAGGCGCACGAAGACCTCGGCGAAGCGCGCCTCGGTGGAGGCGATCCTCAGGTCGCACATGGCCGCGATATCCAACCCCGCCCCCATCGCGGGGCCGTTGACGGCGGCGATCACCGGCACCTCGAGCGCCTGGAAGGCCAGGGGGATGCGATGCAGGCCACGTCGGTAGGCCCGCTCCATCTCCGTCGGCGTCCCGGCCATGAAGCCCGCCTTCGTGCGCATGTCCTTGACGTTGCCGCCGGCGCAGAACGCGGGCCCGCGCCCGGTGAGGACGGCAACGTGCACGTCCTGCTCGGCGTTGACCTCGTGGAGCGCCTCGGCGAGCGCGTCGCACTGGTCCTGCCGCGAGAGCGCATTGCGGTCGGCCGGGCTGTTCAGCGCCAGAAGGGCCACGCGTCCGTGCCGTTCGATGTCCACGAAGCTCATGCCGCGGCCCCTTCGCTGACGACGCCATCGGCGATCAGGGCTTCGATCTCGCGAGGAGCGAAACCGACGAGCTCGAGAGCGGCGCGACTGTCCTGGCCGAGCATCGGCGCCGCCCGCTGCGGACCGGGGTCGGCGGTGCTGCCGAAAGCGAAGCGCGGCATGCGCACCGGGCCGGACGCCGGGTGATCGGTCGTCACCTCGCTGCGCTGCGGCTGGTAGGCGCCGCTCTCGACCACTGCGGCGAAGTCGGCGACCGGCGTCGCCATCACGTCCCGCGCCGCAAGCCGGGCCGCCCATTCGCGGGCCGTGGCCGCGGCGAACCGCCTGTCCAGCTCGCGGTGAAGCTCCGCCCGGTTCGTGACACGGTCGCCGTTGGTCGCGAACCGCGGGTCGCCGGCAAGGTCGGGGCAGCCAAGGACCTCGCAAAGGACGGGCCATTTCGCGCCCTGATAGGCAGCGACCATGATCCACCCGTCGGCCGTCGGGAACGCCTCGTTGGGTGCGGCGTAGCTCGCCGCGCTGCCGGTCGGCTGCGGCAGCGCGCCGTTCGTCAGGTAGTCGGTGAGGTTGAGGTGCTGCAGCATCATCATGCCGGCGAAAAGATCGATATCGAGCGAGGCGCCATGGCCCGTGCGGTCGCGGGTGCGCAGCGCCGCGAGGATCGAGATCGTCGCGAACAGCGCGCCCGTCATGTCGGCGACGGGCAGCGGCACCTTGCCGGGCCCGCGCTCCGAACCGATCGTGTTCATAATCCCGCTGGCGGCCTGGACGATGCCGTCGACGCCCGGCTGATCGCGCCACGGACCGGTCTGCCCGTAGGCGGAGATGGCGCAGTAGACCAGGCGGGGCTGGACGGCCCGAAGGTCGGCGAACCCCATTCCGAGCCGCTCGGCGACGCCGGGTCGGAAGTTGTGCACGAGGACGTCGGCCCGTTGCGCCGCGCGCGCCACCACACGCCGGGCATCGCGGTGCTTCAGGTCGAGCGAAAGACCGAGCTTGTTGCGGTTCGAGGCGAGCAGGACGACGCTCTCGCCGTTGACGCTCGGGGGCCCGAGTGTGCGCGCGAGCTCGCCGGACGGCGGCTCGATCTTGATGACGGTCGCGCCGAGGTCGGCAAGCCACATGCCGCACACGGGCGCAGCGATCAGCTGTCCGAAATCAAGGACGACCACCCCTTCGAGGGCGTTGCTCGTCACCGGCTCCTCCCAGACTTTTCGTTGTTGGACGGACGGTGCTCGGGGCGGGGCAAAACGACAAACGATTTTATTTGGCGCAAATGTTGAGCTAGGCTCAACATTGCCATGACGCTCCCATCGCTCGTCGCGCTCCAGGCTTTCGAGGCTGTTTCCCGCCACGGCAGCGTCAGCGCCGCGGCGGACGAGCTGTGCGTGACGCCGGGCGCGGTCAGCCGGAATCTCAAGCTGCTGGAAGCAACCTACGGCGAGCGTCTCGTCGAGCGTGTGGGGCGCGGGATTGCGCTGACCGCCCGCGGGCGGATGCTCGCCGAAGGCCTTCGGCCGGGCTTCGAGCAGATCCGGCGGGCGAGCGCGGAGACGGCACGCGCCGCGCGCTGCACGGTCCTGCGGCTACGCTCCTACACGACGTTCGCGACACGGTGGCTGCTGCCGCGCCTAGCCGCGTTCCAGGTCGCCAACCCGGATATCGAGGTGCAGCTGACAATGGCCTCGCTCTGGACCGAACTGGCCGGCCTCGACGCCGCGATCCGCCTCGGTGAGGGGGACTGGGGCCTCGAGAGCCATCCGTTGATCGCCAACATACTCGCCCCGGTCGCCGCGCCTAGGATCGCCGAAAGACACCGGGGCGATATCGCCGGTCTCCTGACGCACCCGCTCCTGTCGACGCCTCACCGTCCGGACGACTGGACGATCTGGCTGACGGCGGCGGGGGTTCATGACACCTCCGGCCTGCGCTTCATCTCGATGGAGAGTTCGGCGATCGCCTATGAGGCGGCCATCGCCGGGCGGGGTGTCGCGCTCGCCCAGCTCGCCCTCGTCGGCGACGACCTCGCGACGGGGCGTCTCGTCCGTCCCTTGGACCTCGAGGTCGACCGGGGCCAGCACACCTACCGGCTCGTCTGGGACGCGGCCAACCCGAAAGCGGACGCCCTTCAACGTCTCACCGCGAGCCTCACCGGCCCGTCCCGCGCGCCGCGACCTGTGGACGACGACCCGGCATGAGGCGTCCTGCGCCCGGGCACGGTGCGATGTTCCGGGAGACGGCCGGGGCCACTCACGGCAGGAGCCAGAGCGCCCACGACCCGGGTTCGAAGCTACCGGCTCGCCGACAGACGGGGGGCGAAGATCAGCTGTGGCCCAAGTTGATGTCACTTATGCTGAAGGTACATCGCACACTATGACTCTTCGCGGTCGTGACGGCGCTTCCAGGCCCGCCTCGTTGCCGAAGCTTAAACAGAAGCGCCGCCAGTGGGGATGCCCGTTTGCGGGGCCGGGCGCTAGCGCAGGCTGATGGCCTCGTCGAGCATCGCCTTGCCGTCCTCGCCGGTCATCTCGACGAAGGCCTCCCACACCGGCTGCGCCTTCTCACGCCAGGCCGGGAGGTCCGCCTCGCTGATGTAGACGACCTTCGCGCCGCCGGCCTCCAGCTCCTTGATGGCCGCCGTGGTCTGCTCCTCGACGATCTTCAGCGACTTCTGCGACAGCTCCGCGCCGACCTCCATGATGACCTTCTGGTCCTTCTCCGGAAGGCTCTTGAACTCGGCGAGCGACATGATGATCGGCGTCACGGCCGGCCAGTTGTAGGGCGCGACGGTCAGGCCCTTCAGCGGCAGCTTGTTGTCGCGGGTGTAGATCGGCGGCAGGATTCCGCCGTCCACCACGCCCTGCGTCAGCGCCGGCACCAGCTCGACCCCGGCAATCGCGATCGGCGAATACCCGAACGTCTCGCCCGAAAGCTGGCCGATACGACCGCCCGGCGAGCGCAGCTTCAGGCCATGGAGCCCGTCCATCGTCTCGACCGGCTCCGGCTTGGTCAGGAAGAACGAGCTCGGATAGTCGGTCGGGGCGATCGACACGAGCTTGAAGCCGCGTTTCTCCATCGCGCTCGCCAGCATCCCCCCGCCTTTCTCGCTGTCGAAGAAGCGGCGGCCATGGCTGGTGTCGTCGAGCGCGATGTCGAACAGGAACGGCAGGTCGAAGATGCCCCACAGCGGCTCGACGCTGGCCGCGATCGGCGCCACCGAATAGGTCATGGAGACCTGACCGGAGAGGATCGCCGGAAGCTCCTGGTTGATCGGCATGACCTGCGCGGACGGGAAGACCTGGAAGGTGACGTCGCCGTCGGTGCGCTTCGTCACCTCCTGCGTGAACCACTGGACGTTCTTGTGGTGCTGCGAGGCGGTCGGATAGGCGTGGACGAAGCGGAGCTGCTTGGCGTCCGCGTCGGTCGCGCCGAGACCCGCGGCGAGGAAGGCCGCGGCGGCGACGCCGAGTGCCGCCCGAGCGAATTTGGTACCCATGGAGTTCTCTCCCTCGATTGTTTTATTCGGTTATTGCGAGCCTCGAGCGGCTCATTCCGCGACCGTGGCGAGCCAGGGGACCCACCAGAGGACCAGCAGCGAAAGAAGCAGCGCGGCGAAGTACGGCATCGCGCCGCGGATCACCGTGCCGATGGGAACCTTGAAGAAGCCGGAGAGCGCGAAGAGGCTCATGCCGACCGGGGGCGTGACCTGCGCGATCATCATGCAGGCGATCGTGAGCACGGCGAAGTGCGTCGGCGAGTAGCCGATGGCCTGCACGATCGGGAACACGATGGGCAGGGTGATGTAGAGGATCGGCACCGGGTCGAGCACGGTGCCGAGCGCGATGAAGAGCAGCAGCACGATCGCCATCGTCCCGTGGTCGCCCACGGGCAGCGAGGTCATGAACTCCGTCACGGTCTGCGGAATGCCGGCGAATGTCATCGCGTTGGCGAAGACGGTCGCGCCACCGAGGATGATGAAGATGATCGTCGTGGTGACGACCGCCGACTCCGCACAGCGGAAGAACGTCCTGAAGGTGAAGTTCCCGCGCTCGAAGATCGCGCTCATCGCCAGCACGTAGGCGACGGCGACGGCAGCCGCCTCGGTCGGCGTGAAGAGGCCGCCGTAGATGCCGCCGAGCACGATCACCGGCATCGCCAGCGCCGGCAGCGCATCGACGAAGCTCTTCATGACCGCCTTGGAGCCCGCCCGTTCGCGCAGCTTCCGGTCGCCGTACCAGGACAGGATGACGGCGGTCGCGACGAGCAGCACGGTGATGACGAGGCCCGGCAGGATGCCGGCGAGGAAGAGCTTCGAGACGTCCATCTGCGCGATGGCCGCAAAGAGGATCATGTAGATGCTGGGCGGGATCATCTGCCCCAGCGTGCCCGAGACCGCGATGACGCCGAGCGCGTCATGGCGGTCGTAGCCCGCCCGCAGCATGTGCGGCACCAGCATCGACCCGACCGCCACGACCGTCGCGGTGGACGAACCGGACAGCGCGCCGAAGATGGCGCAGGTGACGACGCCCGTCGCCGGCAGGCCGCCGCGCGTGTGGCCGATGAGGTTCTCGATGAACCGGAAGAGACGCCCGGCCAGCCCCATCTCGGTCATCAGGTTGCCAGCGAAGAGGAAGAAGGGCACCGCCAGCAGCAGCCAGCTGTCGATGGAGATGAAAAGCTGCGAGGTCACGGCCTGCGCCGGCATTCCGATGTCGAGCACCAGGACGATGGCGCCCGAGATCAGCATCGCCGCCCAGATCGGCGTGCCGACGAGGAGCAGGATGAAGAACGCGCCGATCCCGAGCGCGGTCATTCCGCCGCCTCCGTCGCGTGCGGCAGGGGCGTGCCGACGGCAAGGGCGATGAGGCGCAGCAGCGTGAAGACGAGGGCGAGGGCGATGCCGACGGGGAGCGCCGCGGAGGGCACCCACGCCTGCATCTCGCCCGACATGGTGAGGAGGCCCATGGAATAGAGCCCCGCCTCCCACGTCCATGCCGACCGCATCAGCCAGACCAGCAGCGCGGCGAGCAGCAGCGTCTGGACGATGTCGACCGTCCGGTTCAGACGCCGGGGCAGGAGGTCGGTGACGACCGTCATCGCAAGGTGCGCGTTGCGCATGATGAGCGGCCCGAAATAGAGGAGCACCGCATAGACGATCGAGAACCGGCACACCTCCTCGACCATCCCGTAGGACGTGCCGAAGAGGTAGCGCAGGACGACGCTGGCGAAGGCGAGCGCGGTGCTGAGGCAGATCAGGAACACCGCCACGACACGCAGGACCGTGCTGAGCGCGGCCTCGATCTGGCGGAAGGGCGTGGGGAGACCGCGAAGCGGCGCCGCCGCGACGGTGTCACTCATACCGGATCAGGCCCCGGGCCAGGCGGCCCTCGTGCAGGTCGTGCAGCGCGTCGTTGATCTCGCCGAGCCGGTAGGTGCGGGTGATCAGCTCGTCGAGCCGCAGCCTCTTGCGCGTGTAGAGGTCGACGAGCCGTTCGACGTCGAGGCGTGGCCGGGCGCCGCCGTACATCGAGCCGGTGAGCACCTTCTCCTGGATCGGGAGCGTCAGCGCCTCGATCTCGCAGCAGCTTCCAGCCTCCGCCGCGCCGACGACGATGGCCTTTCCGCCGGGGCGGATGGCGTCGTAGCACTGGCGGATCGTCGCCTTGTGGCCGATCGCCTCGAACGAGAAATCCACGCCGCGGCCGCCGGTCAGCGACTTCGCCATGGCGACGGGGTCCTCCTCGCGCGGGTCGACGACGTGCGTCGCACCGAAGTCCAGCGCCATCCGCCGCTTCTCGGCGCTGAGGTCCGAGACCAGGATGACCCGCGCCCCGGCGATGGCGGCCGCCTGCACCACGTTGAGGCCGACGCCGCCGGAGCCGACGACGAGCATCGTGTCCCCCGGCCGCACGGCGCCGGTGTTGAAGACGGCGCCCGTGCCGGTGAGGACCGCGCAGCCGATCAGCGCGGCGACGTCCATCGGCATCGCCTCGGGGATCCTGGTCGCGCAGCGGGCCGGGACCACCGCCTGCTCGGCGAAGGACGAGACGACCATGTGGTGAATGACCTCGTCGCCCTTGCGCAGACGCGTGGTGCCGTCGACCATCGTGCCGCTCTTCAGCATCCCGATGCCGACCTCGCACAGGTTGGGCCGGCCGTTGCAGCAGTAGAAGCACCGCCCACAATCGTAGACAAAGGAGAGGACGACGCGATCGCCGATGGCGAGGTCGGTGACGCCGGGGCCGACCTCCTCCACATAGCCGGACGCTTCGTGTCCCAGAACGATCGGCAAGGAAGAGGGTCGCGCCCCTTCGATTCGTGTCATGTCGCTGTGACAGACACCGCTCGCGGCGAAACGAATACGAACTTCGCCAGTCTGCGGCGGGAGGAGGTCCACATCCTCGACGCTGAGAGGCTCCCGATACGCACGAAGTACGGCGGCTTTCACAGTCTGCCCTCCCCCAGGCCAGGACATATTGGAATTTTATTGTTGTCCTGTAAGTTGGACATAACGAACACAAATATGGATGTTTGGTCAAGCGAGTTCCCGCTGCGTGGCGGATGCGGTCGGGTGCCCCGATCGGTCCGGGCGGGCCCGCCGGAGACACGGCCGCACGCGGTCGAGGACCGGTCCCGCGACCGCCGGCGTCATTTCCCGGCGGTTGGCATTCCGGAAATCCTGAAAAGCCTCTAAGCCTTACTTGTCGCGGACATCCCGCCTGCCGGATGCATCCCGGCACCGAAACGGCGGAGAACAGATATGGCCGAGCATTTTGATGCGCTGCTGCGCGGCGGACACGTCGTCGACCCGAAGAACGGGATCGACCAGGTGATGGACGTGGCGGTGCAGGACGGACGCATTGCTCGTGTGGAGCCGACGATCCGGGGCACCGCCACCATGGAGCATGACGTGTCCGGCAAGGTCGTCATGCCCGGCATCGTCGACATGCACGTCCACCTCTCGGAGTGGATGGGCGGGCCCATCGGCCACAGGATGCTTGCCCTCGCCGGCGTCACCACCGCGCTCGACATGGCCGGCCCCATCGAGGGGATGGTGTCCTCGACGGCGAAGCACGGCGTCGGCCTCAGCGTCGGCTGCATCAGCTACGTGCGTCCCGGCCACACGGTCGGCTCGGCGAGCCCGTCGCCCGGCGAGGTGGAGGACTATCTGGCCGTCGCGCTCAAGGGCGGCGCGATCGGCCTGAAGCTCCTCGGCGGACACTTCCCGCTGACGCAGGACGGCTCGGCGGCCGTCATCGCCACCTGCGGCGCGCACGGGGCCTATGTCGCCTTCCACGCCGGGACGCTCGAGACGCCGAACCCCTCCGTCGCCACCATGGAGGAGGCGTGCCTCCTCGCGGACGGCAACCCCCTCCACATGCCCCACGTCAACAGCTATTGCCGCGGCTTCGAGAAGCCCGGGGTCATCGAGGGCCAGGAGGCGATCGAGGTCCTGGCGCGCTATCCGGCGATCTGGTCCGAATCCTACCTCGCCCCGTTCAACGGCTTTCCGGGAAGCTGCTCCAACGGTGTCCCGGAGAGCAACGCCGCCCGCCGCGTCCTCACCGCAGGCGGCTACGCGCACACGCAGGACGGTGTGGAACAGGCGATCACGGACGGCTGGATCCACGTGCAGGCCGACGTCGGCGGGGTCGTCGGCCTCGTCACCGGCGCGGACGGCGTCGCTGTCTGGAAGGCCGCCGGCACCATGGTCGGCGTCAGCTGCATGGTGAACGGACCGGAGCCGCGCATTCATCTCGTCACGGCCAGGTCGAAGGACGGCCGGTTCGGGATCGACGCGCTGGCGACGGACGGCGGCGGCCTCCCCCGCAACGATATCGTCGAGCGGGGCCTGCCCCTCGTGCGCATGAACGCGCTGACGCTCGCCGACTTTGCCATCAAGGCGAGCCTCACGCCGGCCCACATCCTGGGCCTCGCCGACAAGGGCCATCTGGCGCCGGGCGCGGACGGCGACATCACGGTTCTGGACATGGACCGCCTGACGCCCGTCCTCACCTACGCGGGCGGCCGGCGGCTGATGGAGGACGGCACGGTCTATCCCGGCCCCAGCCGCTTCTTCACGACCCCCGCCGGCCGCGACACCATCGCCGCGGCCGGCCTCGACCCCATCGTCGTCGCCCCCGGCACGATGCTCCCGGCCCGCGCCGCCGCGTAGACCGAGGCCAGGGCGAGGCCGGGACCCGACCTCGCCCTGTATCGGCAGCGTCCCCGATGCCGCCCGGGCATGAGGCGCGCCCTGGAGACTACGCGACCGGCGGCGATCTTGCCCCGCCGCCCCCATCTGCGTCATCCTCGTCCCAAGGCCGTCGCCGGTTGCCGCGCACGCGGCCCGGTTGATTGATGTTCCCTGCTCATGAGTGATTGCCGGCCTGCATCGGTAATCTTCGGGCCCCTGCCGCCGTACATCCCGATCAGCGGAGCACGGCACGCGGCGCGCCCGGAACGCCGATGGCGACATCGACGCGTCCACCCCGGCCGGCATGGCCCGGCCGGGAGCGCGGCGCCCGGCGGTGCCCGATCCGGAACGAGATGCGGCTCACAGCAGCCCGGAAGAAAAGGCAACACAATGGTCCTGGACGAAACCTACACCCTGCCGAACGGTGTCGACATTCCGAAGCTCGGCCTGGGCACCTGGATGATCGATGACGGCGTCGTCGCGAAAGCGGTCCGCGCCGCCGTCGAGATCGGATACCGCCACATCGACACGGCGCAGGCCTACGGCAACGAGCGGGGCGTCGGCGAGGCGGTCCGCGGCTGCGGCGTCCCGCGCGAGTCGCTCTTCGTGACGACCAAGCTCGACGCCGGCATCAAGACCCACGAGGCGGCGAAGTCGTCGATCGACGGGTCGCTGAAGACCCTCGGCCTCGACCACATCGACCTGATGATCATCCACAGCCCGCAGCCGTGGTCCGATTTCGGCGGCGAGGATCGCTATTTCGACGGCAATCTGGAGGCCTGGCGGGCGCTCGAAGAGGCGTACGCGGCCGGCAAGATCCGCGCCATCGGCGTGTCGAACTTCCAGCAGGCCGACCTCGACAACCTGATCGACAACGCGGCCACCAGGCCGATGATCAACCAGATCCTCGCGCATGTCAGCAACACGCCGTTCGACCTGATCGACTACACCAGGAGCAAGGGCATGCTGGTCGAGGCGTACTCGCCGGTTGGCCACGGGAAGATCCTCGGCAACACCGATATCGCCGCGATGGCCGCGAAGTACGGCGTGAGCGTCCCGCAGCTTTGTATCCGCTACTGCCTCGAGCTCGGCCTGCTGCCGCTGCCCAAGACGGCGAACCCGGACCACATGCGCAGCAACGCCGCCGTCGACTTCGACATCTCCGACGCGGACATGGACGTGCTCAGGAGCGCCGAGCCCATCAAGGACTACGGCGATGCGAGCGTCTTCCCGGTCTACGGGGGCAGGATGTAGCCGGACCGCCCGCCGTCCGGTCCCGGACTTCCGGCGTCGATGGCCTCCGAACGGCCGGGGAGATCGCGAACGCGTTCCTGTGGTTCCGCCCGGATGCCGCGGGCGTCGTCATGGCACGGTGGCGTACGAGGACGAGAGGCCGCTCCCCAGACGGGAGCGGCCTTTTTTGCGACCGTGAACGGCACACCGCCGGAGCCCGCCGGTCAGACGTAGGCGAGGTATCGCCCGGCGACGATCACGCCGGTCCAGACGAGCGCCGACGCCGCTCCGGCGATGCGGGCCCGGCGCGGCGGTACGGGCGCTCGGTCCCATGACGCGACCGAGCGATGGATGCCGCGATGGAAGACCGCGATGTTGAGTGCGCCGAGGAGGATCAGTCCGAGCTTCCAGGGCGCCGCCGCGCTCTGCCCGACCGCCAGCGCGATGCCGCTGAACATCATCAGGCCGGAGACGCCGGCGAGGGCAAAGCCCGCGTAGCAGAGCGGCAACAGATGCCGCAGGACGGTGCTGACGGGAATTGACCGGCCGCCAAGCCCGAGCAGCCGCATGTCGACCGCGACGGCGGGGCCGACGAGCAGGCCGATGCCGAGAATGTGGAGGCTCTCCAATATCGGGTAGAGCTGCGGTGTCATGCGCACCGCAGTCCCGAGGGCCGACTGTTCGATGCCGGTCAGGACCGGCCCGAGCATGGGAATCGCATCGATCATCGGCGGTCCGTTCAATGCGGCGGCGCTGGCCGACGGCTGCGGCCGGCGCCTTGAAACTCAGTTCGAGGGCGCCGGCTCGGGGCGTGCCGGCAGCGCGGTGAGCTGCTGCCACACCCCCTGCCCGTCCTCGAGCCAGAACATCACCGGTCGCATCTCCTCGGCGTCGGCGCTGCCGAGGAAGCCCAGCACTTCGATCGTCTCGCCATTGGCGAGCGGGCGGTCCATGCCCCACCGCGCCATCCAGCCGGGCCCGGCGAGGACGAGATGCAGTTCCTGCTGCTCGCCTTCATAGGGCCGGGCGGATGCCAGCGTCGGCGCTCCGTTGGCCTCGTTGCCGCCCGGCGGCAGCGGCCGCTCCCTGAAACCCTCCGGCAGCTCCGCCGCGTCGACGCGGATCGTCACCTCCGAGTGAGGGTTGCCCCAGCGCACGTAAGTGACGGTGCCGCGGACGTAGTAAGCCGCGCGCGTGTCGAAAGAACTCCAGCCATGATGCGCTGAAACACGTGAGGCCGTTCCGGCCGCGGCGAATGCCGCCGCAGTCACCGCCAATACGGCTGCCGTCTTGATGAGCCTGCGCATCGAGATGGATCTCCAGTGCATTGAACTGAGTGCCGGTGCATGCACCATGCGCCGGCACTCTAGGTGACGGTCGCGGGGTGAATAATCGCGCTCTTCTGCAAGCTCCTATGAGCCTTGCTCATCGACACAATGGCCAGCACTCAGGACGTGGGGCAGCGGTGAACCCGATGGCCCCGCCGTTCAGGGGCGCCGGCGCACGAGGCGGATGTGTCGGTCGCGCGGCTGGCCTCAGTCGGCCCTCTCGATCCGGGCGCTGAAGCTGTCCTGCCGCTGCAGGCGTTCGAGGCCGGAGGTGATGCGCCCCAAGCGCACGAGGCCCCGCGAATAGCCGAAGTCACGGTAGAAGATCGCAAGGTTTCCCCACGGGGCGTAGAGCGTGATGTCACCGACGTCGGGGTCGATCCCGTCCGGCGTGCCTCGCGTCGAGAGTTTGGCCGGAAGGGGCGAGACCTTCTCGATGCCGTGGTAGTCCTTCAGGGTGAGGTCGAGGGGCAGGAGAGCAGCAAAGTCCCGCGCCGCGGCATTGTCTTCGAGCGTTGCCGTCGAAACCTCGCCGTCGATGATGATGCGGATGTTCATGTCGGCTCCTTCTGCCGAAGCGTTGCCCGCCGGCGCGGTCGCCATGAAAAGAGCAGCGACGAGCGCGATGGTGGTCCGGCCTGTCCGCCCCCTCATGTCCTGCCCCTGCGCTTCATGCCGGCGCCTCCCGATCTGTCATGCGGCCGAGCGGCGCCACGCGGGTGGTTCGTGATTTCGCGCTGATATGACCCGGTCGCGCAACGCCGAACAACAGGCTAGCCCGCAAGCACTGATGAGCGGCATTCATCCGTCCCTGGCGACGGCGACGGTGATCGCGCCCAGTAGCGAGAAGCCCGTGGTGATCAGGGTGGCCTCGTTCCACCCGGAGAGCAGCCCGTCCACGCCGTCGACGTCCGCGCCGTGCGCCATCAGGACCGCGCCGACCGTGATGCCGATGGCCGAGCCGAGATAGCGCGCGGTGTTGTTGGCCCCGCTACCCATGGCGACCCGGTCCGCCGGCACCGTGGCGACCGCCTGCCGGCCGAGCGCGGCGTTGAGCACCCCGTTGGCCGCACCGGCCAGGAAGAGGCCGGGAAGCAGCAGAAGCGCGGAACCGTCCGGTGACCTCCCGAAGAGCAGCATCTGGGCGACCCCGCAGGCGATGAGACCGCCGACCAGGAGAACGCGCGGCGTCAGCGTCTCCGGCAGCCAGCGCGCGCAGAGCGCCGTGACGACGCTGGTCGCCGACCACGCCGTGAGGACCAGCGAGGCGTCGAGCGCCGTCGCCTGCATCGCCCGCATCATCATCGTCGGAACGAGGGACATCAGCGCCAGCACACCGGCCCCGGATGCGAAGGCCGCGATCGTCGCGCCGGAAAAGGCGGGGCTCCGGAACAAGTGCAATTCGAGGATCGGCCGGGGATGCCTCAGCTCGACCACGGCGAAGGCGCCGAGGACGGCAAGCCCGCCGGCCAGCAGCAGGATCACCGTCGGCCTGGCAATGCCGAAGCGCATCTCCGTCAGCGCGGCCATGAACATTGCGAGGCCCGCCATCAGCAGGATGGTGCCGAGCCAGTCCGCCGGCTGCGGCCGTCGCGGCTCCGACGGCGGCAGGAGGACGTGGCCGGCCACGAGCAGGCCGGCCGACAGGATGGCATTGGCCCAGTACGACGCCGTCCATCCGCCGAGACCGGTGAGGCAGGACGCGAGGATCGGGCCGATCGCGACGCCGGCGCCCAGACCCGCGGCCCAGACCCCCGCCGCGGTCGCGCGCGCCCGCCCCTCCGGGTAGATCCTGCCGACGAGGCCGAGCCCGCACGCCATCACCGCCGCGCCGCCGAGCCCCTGCACGATCCGCGCGACGATGAGCACCAGGCTCGTTGTCGCGACGGCACCCAGAACGGACGCGGCCGCCATCACGCCAAGACCCCAGAGGAAGACCAGACGCCGGCCATGGTCGTCGCCGAGCGCCGCCGCACCGAGAAGGCCGGTCGCCGCGCCGAGGGGCATGGCGGAGAGGAGCCACGCTTCCCCGCTCGGCCCCATGGCGAGCATCCTCGATGTGGCGCTCATCGTCGTCAGCGGGATGGTGAAGACGATGAGGACCAGCGCCGTCGCGGCGGAGACCACTGTGAGGCTGAGTGCGGCCTTCTCGGCCGCCGGGCGGACACCGGTCGCTCCGTCCAGACGATGTTCGCCGGTCATGGCGTGCTTTCCATTCAGATCGAGTGCCGAAAACGGCCGCCCATGATGCGGGACGGACGCCGCCGTGGCTCGGGTGCAATTCGCCAAACAATCGGCTGGCCACTTGCTCGCGGTCACACCGCGCGCGGGGGCCGTCGTGCGGAGGCGGGGAGTTGTCGCGGCAGGCGGCGGCGTGATGGCCGTCTGCCGCAGTCTCGAAGGCGTCCGGTGATTACTCGGCGGCGAACTGCTCGTCGGTAACAGGCTCCATCCAGGTCACGTTCTCGCCGTTCTCGAACTGCTGGACGGCGTAGTGGGTGACCGAGGTCGTGTCCGTCGCGCCGTGCCAGTGCTTCACCGCGGGCGGGCACCAGATCACGTCGCCGGGCTGCATCACCTGCTTTTCCTCGCCCTCTTCCTGGACCCAGCCGGTCCCGTCGATGACGATCAGCATCTGGCCCGCCGGGTGCGTGTGCCAGTTGGACCGCGCCCCCGGCAGGAACGTCACCTTGCCCGCGTTGACCATGAAGGGCTCCGGGTTGCCGAACACCGGCTCCACGTAGACGGTGCCGGTGAAGAGGTCCGGCGAACCGATCATGCCGTCCCGACTGCCATTCCTGGTGATCTCCATCTCTTGCGCGGACGCGCCGGATACGGCCAGGGCGGCGGTGATGGCGATTGCGGTCTGTCTAAGCATCAATCACTCCAGAGAGTTGGGTGGGCTGGCCCTGATCGGCCAGGCCGGCGCACGACCTCCCCGCCCGCGCCTCGCGGCACGGCAGGACGGCCGAACTTCGGGGTGCGGCCGGTGTCAGCCGCGGCGGACCTCATGGCGGAGCCAGATCACGCCGTCCTCCAGTGTCTGGCTGGAGATGAGGCGAAGGTGCTGGCCCGCAGCAGGGCGGCTGTCGGGGCCCCCGTCGTGCTCGAAGATCGCCGGGATGCCCGAGAGGCCGTCGATGGCCGGTGCGATCAGGGTGGACACCTCGTCGATCAGGCCAGCGGCGAGGAACGACCCGTTGATGACGGCACCCCCCTGCAGGATCAGGTGGCGCACCGAGAGGGCGTCAGCGACGGCCTCCAGCGCGTCGGCGAGATCGTGACCGTCCGCGCCGGCGAAGACATACGAGACGCCACGCTCGCGCAGCCGCGCGAGCGTCGAATCGGGAACCCGCTGGGAGAGGATCACGACGGCGTGGTCGCCGTCGACGTTGTCGTCCTCGAACCGCAGCCGGCCCGACGGATCGATCGCCACCGCGAGATTCCGACCGCCGCGCGAACCGACGTGCGGGGCGCGGACGGACGGTGCGTCGAGCAGGACCGGGTCCGGGATCTCGCCCAGATAGTCGGCCATGGTCTTCCGCCCGACGATCCACCCGTCCGCCTCGAACTGCCCGGCGGTGTCGTCATAGACGCGATGGACGAGGTCCATCATCGACGCGCCCGCCGGTCCGCTCCAGCGGTCCGGACGCAGGCGACCGTCGAGGGATGTGATCATGTGGCAGGTGATCTTCGGTCGCATGACTTGTCCTTGATCGGGAGCGGCCAGCTCGCGTGGATTGGTCGGCGGGCCGGGGCAGCGGTCGGGGCAGCGGGCCCGCCGCGG
The DNA here is from genome assembly GCF_003258595.1 of Acuticoccus sediminis. NCBI lineage: Bacteria > Pseudomonadati > Pseudomonadota > Alphaproteobacteria > Hyphomicrobiales > Amorphaceae > Acuticoccus > Acuticoccus sediminis. The sequence continues at coordinate 99,425 of NZ_QHHQ01000011.1, read as the reverse complement.
GGCCGTCAGCCCTGATAGTCGGCGTCGCTGACCTTCTCGAGCCAGGTGACCGGCGATCCGTCCTGCGATTCCTGGATCGCGATGTGCGTCATCGCGACGTCCGGGGACGCGCCGTGCCAGTGCTTCTCGCCGGCCGGGAACCAGACGACGTCGCCGGGACGGATCTCTTCGATCGGGCCGCCTTCGCGCTGCACACGGCCCTTGCCCTGGGTCACGATCAGGGTCTGGCCGAGCGGGTGGGTGTGCCAGGCCGTCCGCGCGCCCGGCTCGAACGTCACCGCCGCGCCGGACGTGCGGCCCGGCTCCTCGGCGGCGAAAAGCGGGTCGATACGAACCCTCCCGGTGAACCAGTCCTCGGGGCCGGGGTTCGATGATTGACTTCCGGCTCGTGTGATTTTCATGGCTTCATGCTCTTCGAAATGACGCGTGTCTGCCGAGACAGATAGTCGGGCGATCGGCATCGAAAACGGCGCCGGCTCGACTGGCACTCATGAGCTGCGCTCATGAAACCATCGCCAGCCGGAGCGAGTGACCGGCTGCGGGCTCCGCTCCGGGGGCGATTCCTGTGACACCCCCGAAGACATGCGCAGGACGCCAGTTCAGCCCTCGCGGCTGTCGAAGACCTCCTTGACGACGGGCATGGCCGAGAAAATGTTCGGCCAGCCGGCGTAGAAGGCGAGGTGCGCCAGGGCCGCCGACGCTTCGTCCTTCGTCAGCCCGTTGTCCATCGCCCGGTTGAGGTGGAACGTCACCTGCTCCACCTTGCCGGTGGCGATCAGAGCGGAAACCGTCACGAGGCTGCGGTCGCGCGGCGCCAGCGCGGGGCGAAGCCACAGATCAAGGAACAGAAGCTTTTCGGTGTTGTCGACGACACCCTGGCTGACGTTGCCGAAGCGCTCCTGCACGAAGGACTGGCGCTGGTCCTCCGATTCCTGATCGAGCGGAAGCATGGACTGAGGTTCGACTGCGGGCAGGTCGGCGGCCGTGACGTTGCGGGCTTCGAACACCTCGGCCGCCGCGTCGACGCCCTTCATGGCGTTCTGCCAGCCGGCGTAGAACGCGAGGTGCGTGATCGTCTCGGAGATCTCGGCAGGCGTCACGCCGCGGTCGATCGCCAGATCGATATACTCGGCCAGCCCTTCGTCCTCGCTCCGCGCGATCAGGGCGGCCACGGTCAGGAGCGCCCGGTCGCGCTGGGACAGGGCGCTGTCCTGCCAGACGGATCCGAAGAGGTCGTCCGCCGTATAGGCCTGCAGGGCCGGAGACACGGCGCCGAGCCGCTCCATTTCGACCGGAAGCGCCTCCTGGGCCTTCGCCGTCGGTCCAGTCATGGCCAGCGCGCCGGCAAGTATTGCAATCTTCCGCATGTCTATTTCCGTACCGTTGCTGCAATGGCCTCCTCAGCGGCAGCGCTGATCAGGCCGTGACTGACATAACGATGTGGAAGCGAGTGACTATGGTGAGGCGCTGATAGGTTTGATGAGGCCGGCTCATGGAACGGCGCCGGATGCACTGCCGCCCGACACGCGAGTTCAGTGGCCGGCACCCTCGGGAAGATCGCTTCTACTCCGAACGCGCCGCTTCACCAGCCGAATCTCCCCGCAACAGCGGGCACACGCCCGTCGATATCGGTCCGGCGGCGGCCCGGGGACGGGGCCGGGACCGCACCTCGCGGCCGCCGGGGCGGCGCTCTCCCCGTGCTCCAACACCTCGTTCGTTGCCGTTCGGAGGACCTCGGGGAGAAAATGTCGCGTCGGCATCAGCGACCGCGCCGCTATAATGAGCGCAGTCCCATGAGATGAGCTCATTAATGCTGCGCGAAAACGTGGCCGACCTGATGTCCTTCATCGTCGTCGCTCGTGAAGGGAGTTTCACGCGCGCCGCCGCGCAGATCGGGGTGTCGCAGTCCGCGCTCAGCCACTCCATGCGCGGCCTCGAGGAGAGGCTCGGCATCCGCCTCCTCACCCGTACGACGCGCAAGGTGACGCCGACGCCCGAGGGCGAGCGTGTCCTGAAGCGGATCGCGCCCCGCCTCGCCGAGATCGAGGAAGAGCTGGCCGTGCTGATCGACATGAAGGATCGCCCGGCCGGCACGTTCCGCATCACCGCGACCGACTACGCGGCGGACACCGTGATCTGGCCGAAACTGGCTCCGGTCCTGAAGAACTATCCGGACCTCAAGGTCGAGATCGTGTCCGAGTACGGCCTGACGGACATCGTCGGGCAGAAGTTCGATGCCGGCGTCCGACTGGGCGAGCAGGTCGACGACGGCATGATCGCGGTGCGCGTGGGGCCCGATTTCCGCATGCTCGTCGTCGGCGCGCCGTCCTATTTCCAGGGGAGGGAAAGGCCGGTCGTGCCGCAGGACCTCACCGACCATGTCTGCATCAACCTGCGCCTGCCGACGCACGGCGGCCTATACGCCTGGGAGTTCGAGAAGGACGAGCGGGAGCTGCGGGTCCGCGTCGACGGCCAGTTGACCTTCAACGCCATCGGCCCTGTGGTCAATGCGGCCCTCGCCGGCTACGGGCTCGGCTACGCGCCGGAGAGCCTCGTCGAACGGCACATCGAGGAGGGCCGCCTCGTCCCCGTCCTGGAGGACTGGAGCCCGCCCTTCCCGGGCTACTACCTCTATTACCCGCACCGCCGCCAGTCCTCGCCGGCCTTCGCCGTCATCGTCGACGCCCTGCGTCACGTCGGCTGAGGCTGCAAGGTCTCGCGGCTCGGTGGCGGTCGTTCAGGACCCGCCCCGTGTCGCCGTAGCGTCGGCGCGCCGGGCGGCCTCGATCGTCGCCACATCGATCTTGCCCATCTCCAACATCGCCTCGAACACCCGTTTGGCTTCCTCGCCGCCGGCCGCCAGCGCCTCGGTCAGGACCCGCGGCGTGAACTGCCAGGACACGCCCCAGCGGTCCTTGCACCAGCCGCAGGCGCTCTCCTGCCCGCCGTTGCCCACGATCGCGTTCCAGTAGCGGTCCGTCTCCTCCTGATCGTCCGTGGCGACCTGAAACGAGAACGCCTCGTTGTGCTGGAAGAGGGGGCCACCGTTGAGCCCGAGGCAGGGAATACCGAAGGCCGTGAATTCGACGGTCAGGACGTCGCCCGCCTTGCCGGACGGGTAGTCACCGGGCGCACGATGCACCGCCGTGACCGCGCTGTCGGGAAAGACCTCGGCATAGAACCGTGCTGCCTCCTCGGCGTCCTTGTCATACCAGAGACAGATCGTGTTCTTCGGAATCGCCATCACCCAAGTCTCCCGTGTCCGATGTCGAGACCGCGCGGGCTCCGTTTCCGCGTCGGCCCGGCGCCTTATCGGCCCGCATTCGGTCCTCAAGAAGGCCGAACGGGATCTATTGACCATGCCCATCGCGCGGCAGGCGAGGCTCCGGACGGAGGCGACCCGGATCGGAATCGTTCCGCATCAGGCAGGCGAGGACCCCGCGCGAACCGGCGCATTCACGCCGACGAGGCCGGCTAACCCGGCATCTCCATTCGGACTTTTCGAACCGTGCCTGTGCGGCATGACGGCGGCGACGCGTCGCGATCGTAGGCAGACCCCCGCCCACGAGAGTCGCTCATGGATGTCGAAGCATGCATTTCGCGTCGCGAGTGGCACAAACCCGCACGTTATAATGATTAAAAATTCAGCGTGCGAAGTAATTGACCACCCTAAGGGCCTATGGTCCTATTTTTAGTAACACTTCGGACATCAGACCGCCCACTCCCGACCCCTCAACGTCCCATCGAGAGGCCGCGCAAATGAAGCCGCACAGCCACTCTTCGACCGACAGCGCGCGGGCGGCGGCCCTAGGCGCCGCCACGGCCGGCCCGCGGCTGGATCGGCCCGGAGCGCACGATGCGTAGCGCCGCTCTCAGGGGCCTCATCGAGGTCGTCGTCCCGCCCCTCGCGTTCTTTCTCATCGTCCTCGCGTGCTGGGACGTCATCACCGCGGCGGGCTTCGTCGACCCGCTGATGCTGCCCTCGCCGCGGGACGTCGCCAACCAGCTCCACTACGGCTTCTCGTCCGGGATCTTCTGGCCCCACATCGGGACCACGCTGGCCGAGACGCTGATCGCGCTCGCCATCTCCATCGTCCTGGGCGTCGCGAGCGCCGCCTTCGTCGCGCAGTCGGAGGAGCTGCGCGAGGTCGCCAATCCCATCCTCGTCGCCTTCGAGGCCTTCCCGAAGATCGCGCTGGCGCCGCTCGCCATCACCTGGTTCGGCTACGGCATCGGCTCCAAGGTCTACCTCGCCACCGCCATCGCCTACTTCCCCGTGCTGATCGCGACGCTCGCGGGACTGGGGGCGGTTCCGGCGGGACAGCAGGACCTCTTCCGTGCGCTCGGCGCCTCCCGGATGCAGACGCTGATCAAGCTGAAGATCCCGTACGCGCTTCCCTACATCCTGTCCGGCGTGAATATCGCCGCGATCGCGGCGCTGATCGGCTCGATCGTGGCCGAGTTCGCCGGCTCGCGGGCCGGACTGGGCCGACTCATCCTCTACGCCAACGAGGTGCTCGCGACCGACCGGGTGTTCGCGATCCTGATCGTTCTGTCGAGCGTCGGCATCTCGCTGCACTTCGCGACGCAGTTTGCCCGTCGCCGCCTCACGTCGTGGGCCAGCTAGGCCCGCGCGACACCGCCATCGGACCCTCCGGCGCCGGCCCGAAGGCCGGCGCGACGGCCCGATGGGCTCCAGCCCCAATCGAGCATGCCGCCATGATCATCACCGAGTCGCTGTCGAAGACCTATCACACCAAGGCCGGCGAAACGGTTCTCGCCCTCGACCAGGTGTCGATGGAAGTCGACGAGGGCGGTTTCGTCTCCATCGTCGGCCCCTCGGGATGCGGCAAGACGACGATGCTGCGCATCCTCGCCGGCCTGATCCCGGACTATGCCGGCCGGGTCGAGGTCGAGGGGACGCCGATCACCGGGCCGAGCCGCGAGGTCGCTGTCGTCTTCCAGGACGCCAACCTCCTGCCCTGGCGCAACGTCCTCGACAACGTGATGCTGCCCATCGAGATCCGGCGCCTGAACAAGGCGAAGTATCGCAAGATGGCGGCCGACCTCATCGACATGGTGGGGCTGTCCGGCTTCGAGACCAAGCTGCCCGCCGAGCTTTCCGGCGGGATGCGCCAGCGCGTGTCGATCGCCCGCGCGCTGATCCAGGAGCCCAAGATCCTCCTGCTCGACGAACCGTTCGGCGCGCTCGACGCCATGACGCGCGACGTCATGAACCTCGAGCTGAGCCGCATCGCGGCGGCGACTGGCAAGACCGTCCTGCTCATCACCCACTCCATCACCGAGGCGGTGTTCCTCTCGGACCGTGTGCTCGTCATGTCGCCACGGCCGGGCCGCGTCACGCAGTCCATCGACATCGAACTGGAGCGCCCGCGCTCCATCGACATCGTGTCGACCCCGGAGTTCGGCTCCTACACCGCCGCCATCCGGAAGGTGCTCGACTATGTTTGATCCCGCCGTTCCCGCGCAACGCGGCGCCGCCCCGCTTCCCGCGCCCCGGACCGCGGCGGGGGCACGGTGAGCAACGTCGCCGCCGCTGAGGCGCCCGCCCGCCCGTTCCGCTGGCTCCGCGTGCCGCGGGGCCTGCTCACCGCCGCGGGCGTGGTGTTCGCCGCGCTTCTGCTGCTGGAGATCGGCACGCGGATCGGCGTCGTGCCGCGTTTCCTGATCCCGCAGCCGTCGGCCGTGCTGGTGGCGCTGTTCGAGGGGCTCGCCAACGGTCACCTCGTCTATCATGCCGGGGTCACGACCTTCGAGGCGCTCAGCGGGTTCGCCATCGCGTGCGTCCTCGGTCTCGTCCTCGCGGTCCTCATCGCCGAGGTGAGGCTCATGGAGCGGGCGGTCTATCCGTGGCTCGTGGCGATCCAGGCGACGCCGAAGATCGCCCTCGCCCCGCTCTTCATCATCTGGTTCGGCTTCGGCGTCTCCTCCAAGATCGCCGTCGCGACGATGATCTGCCTCTTTCCGGTGCTCGTGACGACGATCACCGGGCTCCATGCGACGCCGCCGGGCCTCATCGAGACCGCGCGCTCCATGGGTGCCAGCCGCTGGCAGGTGCTGCGCTACATCAGGTTCCCCTCGGCGCTGCCGCACATCTTCGCCGGCTTCTCGCTCGCCTCGGTCTTCGCCTTCACCGGCGCCATCGTCGGCGAGTTCATCGGGGCGAGCGCCGGTCTCGGCCACCTCGTCCTCGAGGCCAACTCGCGCATCCGGCTCGACGAAGCCTTCGCCGCCCTCATCGTCGTGGCGCTGCTCGGACTGGCGTTCTTCTACGCCATCGACTTCGCGTCCCGCCGCCTCCTCACCTGGAAACACTAGGCTCCGAACATCATGACCATTTCTCGTCGTACCTTCGTCGCAGGCGGGATGGGCGCAGCGGCGCTCGCCAGCTTCGGTGGACCTGCCTTCGGCCAGAGCGGCTCCGTCATCCGCTTCGGTCCGACGACAACGGACATCTCCACCGGGCACGCGGCCCACTCGTCGCTGCCTCAGGCGCTCGGCTTCTGGGAGCAGGAAGGCCTCAACGTCGACGTCTTCGGCGTCGCGGGCTCCACGACCGGCATGCAGATGGTCAGCGGCGGGCGGATGGAGTTCGTCACCATCACCGCAGAGGAGATGCTGTTCGCGCGCGCCAACGGCATGCCCGTCAAGACCGGCTACCAGCATTCGCGCCAGCCGATCAGCCGCATCGTCACGCTCAAGAGCGCCGGGATCACCGACCTCGCGACGCTGCGCGGGGCCACCGTCGGCACCCCGGTGATCCACACCAACCCGCTCGCCAGCGGCACCTTCGCCGAGGCTGGGATCGACATCGAGAACGACATCGAGCTGGTCGCGACCGGCACCGGCGCGCCGGCGGCGCTCGCCCTTCGCCGGGGCGACATCAAGGCCTGGGTGTCCTGGGACACGGCCGTCGCGGCGCTGGAGAACCTCGGCCTCGAGTTCGATTACCACTACCCGAGCTACTACAACATGCTGCTCGGCAACTTCGTGACCGGCAACCAGGAGCGGATCGACAGCGATCCGGAGAGCTACATCAAGCTCTGCCGCGGCATCGCCAAGGCCGTCGTGTTCGGCCAGGCGAACCCGGACGCGGCCATCCGCCTGCACTGGGAAGTCTACCCGCAGACCCGGCCCCAGGGCGGCGGCACACCGGAGGAGATCGCGCAGGCCAAGCGCATCTTCCTGTCGCGCTTCGACGGCTTCGCGCTGGGCGATGCAACCAACTACGGCTCGGCGGGCGATGCCCAGTGGGAGCGCGTGATCGCCGAGCTCGCCCAGACCGGCCACCTCGACGCCGGCTTCGACGTGTCCCAGATCTGGGACCCTTCGTTCCTGGAGGCGATCAACGACTTCGACCGCGAGGCCATCGCCGACCAGGCCCGCAACTACGCGGGCTGAGTGCCGCGACCGCGCCGGCACCGGCCGGCGCGGATCCGCTCCGCCGATCCAACGCAACGAACCTGATCCATGGATGCCGAAACATCGCCGCCGAGCTTCGAGACCGACATCAAGCCGCTGTTCCTGCGGTTCGACCGGGACCAGATGCTCTTCATCTTCGACCTCTGGGAGATCGAGGACGTGCGCACGCACAGCCGCTCCATCTACGCCCGCCTGAAGTCCGGCGACATGCCGTGCGACCGAAGCTGGCCCGAGGAGCACGTCGCCCTCTTCCGCAGCTGGATCAAGGCCGGCTGCCCCGACTGATGTCCGGCGCGCCGGCGCCGTCCGCGGGCGGCCGCCGTGCAGACCGGGACATGTCCACCTCCGCCAGCGCGTCTGCAGCCAGACGAATGGCGCCCTGATGCCATGACGATCTCGACCACGAAGGGGTCAAGCCAATGACTGATGACGCCACGACGGACGACATGCCGGTCCTGCGCTGGGAGGACGAGCAGACGAGTGAGAACCCGATCGCGTTTCTCACCGATCTCGCCAGCAAGTGTCCCTACGCTTCGAGCGACAAGGGCCTTGCCGTCCTGCGCCGCGAGGAGGCGCGCGACATCCTGCGGCGGGACCTGCCGATCGCCGTCTACCACATCCCCGAGGAGGTCTCGCCCTACCTCAGCGAGCGCACGAAGGAGCCGCTGCTCACCCGCCACGGGCCCGAGCATCTGGCGCTGCGCAAGATCCTGACCCGCGTGTTCCGCGGCCACGTCCTCGAGACGCTGCGCCCGCGCATCCGCGAACGCTTCGAGGAGCTGCTCGATCCGATCATGGAGCGGGGCGAAGGCGACCTCGTGAAGGAGCTTTTCCACCCGTTCCCGGCGCACGTCCTCGCGCCGATCCTCGGCCTGCCGATGAAGGACATCGACATGGTGTCGGCCTGGGTCGACTCCAGCGCGCGATGGACGGACATCTTCCTCCCGCGCGAGAAGCTGTCGGAGATCGAGGCGGCCTGGCGGTCGCTGGAGGCCTATCTGCTCGGGCTTCTGCGCGAGCGGCGCGAGGACCTCAAGGACGACATCTTCTCCGAGCTCATCCGGGCCATGGAGGGCCACCGCGAGCTCGAGGTCGTCGGCATCGCGATGGAGCTGACCCGCGCCGGGATGGACACCACCCGCCGTCAGCTCGCCAACACGATGATGGCGCTGCTGGAGAACCCGTCCGAGTGGGCGAAGCTGTCCGCCGACCCGGCCCTCGCGCCCGGGGCTGTGGAGGAGGGCCTGCGTTACGCCTCGATCACGCACCACATGTCGCGCCAGGCCGTCGCGCCGACGGAGTTCGCCGGGATGCCGGCGGAAGCGGGCGAGGTCGCCACGGTTCTGGCGATGGCGGTCAACCGTGACCCCAGGGCGTTCGAGAACCCGGACTCCTTCGACATCCATCGCGGCCGCAACGCGCACATGACGTTCGGCTTCGGCAGCCATGCCTGCATCGGCGCGCCGCTCGCGCGGATGGAGATGATCGAGGCCTTCACGGTGCTCGCCGAACGGATCGGCACGATCGAGGTGACGGGCCCCATCGAGCGGGCGAAGGTCACGATCGGCATGGTCCCGACCACGCTGCCGGTCCGCGTGACGCCCCGCGCCTGACGCCGCGACTGTCCCGCATGGCCCCCGCCTCCGGAGAGGCCGGTGCCATGCGGCAGACACTCCTCCGAAAGCCCCGACGTGGTGCGGCGGCCGGGAGCGAACGACCCGGCCCGCTGCACGGCGCCTACTCGCCCTCGCTGACGCGGCCCGGGCGGTTCGAGAGGCTCTCCCGCGCGAAGACGACGGCGGCACCGATCGTCAGGACGACGAAGATGATCGCGATCGGATGGTCCGCCGGACTGAGGCCGTGCGTCTTGGCGATGACGAGGCTCTGGCGCAGCGAGATCTCGAACAGCGGCCCGACCACGAAGCCGATCAGGAAGGTGACGACCGAGTAGCCGAAGCGCTGCATCACGTACCCGAGCAGGCCGAGCGCCAGCATCACGGTGATGGAAAAGAGCGTGTGCGTCTCGAGGTAGGAGCCGAGGAAGCAGAAGAGGACGACGAACGGCACGATCGTCGTCAGCGGCACGTCGCCGATGCGCGCGAACAGGTGGAGTCCGACGCGGCCGATCAGCAGCATCGCGACGCTCGCCACCAGCATCGCCGCGTAGATCCCGTACATCAGGTCCGGATGCTGCTCGAAGATGAGCGGGCCCGGGGCGACGCCGTGCAGCATGAAGGCGGCGACGAGGATCGCCGCGGAGACGCTGCCGGGGAGCCCGATCGCGAAGAGCGGAATGAAGCTCGCGGGGAGCACGGCGTTGTCCGCCGCCTCGGTGGCCGCGACGCCCTTGATCTCGCCCTCGCCCCACTTGTCGCCCGGCCGGCCGGTCCGCCGCGCGATCGAGTAGGCGAGGAAGGCGCCGATCGTCGGGCCGAGCCCGGGGATGATCCCGGCCGCGATGCCGACACCGGTCGACTGCACCGCGGTCGGCGCGATGCGCTTGATCTCGGCCAGGGAGAGGCTCTGGTCGTGCCGGTGCGGCGCCGGCTCGACGTGGGTGCCGCGCCGCACCTTCACGAGGTACTGCTCGGCCTGGACCAGCATCTCGGTGAAGGCGAGCATGCCGACGGTGACCGCCAGCAGCGGGACCCCGTCGAACAGGTCGACGATGCCGAAGGTGAGGCGCGGCGTCGCCGTTTCGGGATCGAGGCCGACGGTCGCCAGCAGCAGGCCGAGCGTGCCCGAGATGAGCCCGCGCGACAGCGCCGTTCCGGAGAGGCCGGCGATGAAGGTCAGCGCGAAGAGCATGACGGCGGTCATCTCCACCGGCCCCATCTGAAGCGCGAAGGCGGCGAGCGGGCGGGCCAGCGCGATGAGCACGATGGTCGCGCAGATATCGCCGAACACGGACGAGTAGAGCGCGACCTTGAGCGCCTTCGTCGCCTGCCCGGCCTTGGCGAGCGGGTAGCCCTCGAAGCACGTGGCCGCCGAGCTCGGCTCGCCCGGGGTGTTGAGGAGGATCGCCCCGGTCGCGCCGCCGGCGGCACTCGCCTTGGCGATGCCGATGAGGAAGGCGATCGCCGAGATCGGGCTCATCGTATAGGTCAGCGGCACGGCGATGGAGAGCGCCGCCGGACGGCTGAGCCCCGGAATGACGCCGACGAGGTAGCCGAACAGCACCCCCAGCACGATGGAGACGAGCGAGGACGGCGCGAGAGCCGCGCCGAAACCGTCGATGATCATGCTCACGATGCGTGGGTCCGGCGATGGGTTCGGCGCCCAGGCGCCGTCCGGGGAAGGGACATGTCGACAGTCAAAGTCCGAGAAGGGGGATGAGGCCCGCGACAGCGGCACCGCCGAGGGCGTGCAGCGCCAGGCGAAGCGGCCGCCGCTCGCCGAGCGCCAGCGTGATGAGGAGGACGGTGACGGCACCGCCGGCGACGAGACCGAGCCAGATGATCCCGGCATAGCCGGCCGCGATGGCCGTCAGCAGCAGCGCCACGTAGCGCAACGGCGGCGCCGCCTCGCCCGCGTTCCCGCCCGGGTCCGGCGCGGTTGACGGCGGGGCGGCGACGGTGAGCCGCGCCACCATGTGGAGGAGCGCGAACAGCGCGATCGCGACCACGGCGACGCGCGGGACGACGTCGGCCCGGAGGCCGACGGCGCCCTGCGCGGAGATCTGCGCCGGGATCAGGACGAAGTAGGCGACCGCGCACAGGCCGCCCACGATCGCGAACTCGATGACGGGAGCGGCCCGCATGATCGGCTTGGGGCTCAGTTCTGCCCCTCCGCCAGCGTGCCGAACTGCTTGTACTGCTTCTCGATCAGCGCCGTCAGCGCGTCACCCGTGACGGTGAAGCTGCCCATGTTGCGCTTGTCGAGGACGCTCAGCAGCGCGTCGCTCTTCGCCGCCGCGTCGAACGCCTCGACGAGCTTCGCCTTCGCGTCCGCCGGCAGACCCTTCGGGGCGAGGTAGAGGATCATGTTGACGCTCGAGATGTCGTAGCCGAGACCGCGCAGGGTCGGCCGCTCCTCGAAGCCGGGGACGGGATCGTCGCCGAGGCCGGCGAGGATCATAAGGTCGCCGGAGACCGCCTGCGGGTAGTACGTGCCGGAGCTGTAGGCGAAGTCGACATGCCCGCCAAGGGTCTGCGACACCGACTCCGCGCCGCTCTCGACCGGGACCGGGTTGATCGTCACGCCGCTCGCCTTGGAGAGGGCCGCGGTCACCATCTTGTCGATCGCGGTGTTCGAGGCGTAGGTCAGCGCGGTGCCGTTGGCCTTGGCCTCCTCCAGCATGGCGCTGAGGTCGGCCCAGCCGCGGGACGGCAGCGCGATCAGCGCCTCGGGGAAGGTGCCGAACGCGGCGATATAGTCGAACTCGCCGACATCGAAGGCGACCGCGCCGGTGTGCGGATCGAAGGTCAGCGTCGTCGAGGTGGTGGCGACGAGGGTGTAGCCGTCGCCCGGAGTGGCCTTCAGCCGCGTCGTCGCGACGGCGCCGCCGGCGCCGGGCTGGTTGACGACGATGACCGTCTCACCCAGCGCTTCGGACAGCACCGGGGCAATGGCCCGCGTGATCGTGTCGACGCCGCCGCCGGCGCCGAAGCCGACGTTGATGGTCACCGATTTCTCGGGGAAGTCGGCCCACGCGCGGTCCTGAGCCGAAAGACCCGTGAACGCGACTGAGGTTGCAGCGGCAAGTGCCAGGAAGAAGCGCAAGCGCATTCTCGGTCGTCCTCCGTAAGTTTAGTAACGGTTTAGCCAATCAGCCCCCCTTCCCTCTGTCCAATGCATTCATGCATCGTTCCATCATGCGCCGGGCACATGGTCGGGACGGAAGAAGGGCGCGCCCCGCCGGGATGTGCGGGGCGCGGCGGGTCAGCCGAGGAGTTCGGGCAGGGTGACGACCTCGATGGACGCCGCCGCGAGGCGCTTGCGCACGGCGTCGAGCACCACTCCCGCGGTCGGCTCGTCACCGTGGAGGCAGAAGGAGTGGATCTCGGCCTCGACCCGTTTGCCGGTGGTCGAGATGATGGCCCCCTCCTCGAGGAAACGGACAACCTGTTCGGCGGCTTCCTCCGGATCGTGGATCACCGCGTCGTCCCGCTCGCGCGAGAGCATGTAGCCGGTGTCGTCGTAGCGGCGGTCGATATAGGCCTCGTTGGCGACCTTCAGGCCGACGCTCTCCCCCGCGCGCGTCATCGCCGAGTTGGCGTTTGCGACGAAGATGAGGTCCGGATCCGCCGCCTTGATGCCGCGTGCGACGGCCAGCGCCACATCGTCCTGCGAGTGGGCCATATTGTTGAGAGCGCCGTGCGGCTTGACGTGCGTCACCCGGGCGCCCTGTGCCCCGGCCAGCGCCATCAGCGCGCCGATCTGGTAGGTGACGAGGTGCTGCAGGTCGATCGCCCGCATGCGGATCTGCCGCCGGCCGAAGCCCCACAGGTCGTTGAAGCCCGGATGCGCGCCGATCGACACGCCGTTCTCGATCGCCAGCCGGACGGTCTCGGTCATGATCGTAGGATCGCCGGCGTGCATGCCGCAGGCGATGTTGGCCGATCCGATCCCGGCCATGATCACGCTGTCGTTGCCGATCCGATAGTGGCCGAAGCTTTCGCCGATGTCGGCATTGATGTTGATGCGCACGTCCGGACATCCCTCCCGCTGGATACGTCTTCGAGCGAGTTGTGCGGTATGGAGAAACGCAGCCTTCGTCCAATGCATTCCTCCTGGCATCGACCATGCATTTTCCGCATGATCCGCGAAGGTCGAGAGGTTCATCGTTTCCGGCCGCCTCGATCGCCGCTGACATCGGCGAAAGGGGAATGCAGTGCTCGATTTCAGGCAGATCCAGAACTTTGTCGCCGTCGCCGAACGCCTCAACATCTCGCGGGCGGCGGAGGTGGTGCATCTCAGCCAGCCGGCGTTGTCGCGGCAGATGCAGGCGCTGGAGAAGCGCCTCGGGCTCACGCTGTTCGAGCGGGTCGGCAACCGCCTCGTCCTTACGGCGGAGGGGGAGGATCTCCTGCGGGGGGCCGTCGCGCTGATCGACCAGGCGCAGCACCTCGTCGACCGGTCCCAGAAGCTGCAGAGCGGCAGCGTCGGGCTGCTGCGCGTCGGCGCAACGTCGCAGACGATCGCGCGGCTGGTGTCGCCGACGATGGTGCGCTTCCGCGAGAGCTATCCCCTCGTCGACGTGATCCTGAGCGAAGGCGACAACGACAGCCTCCTCGAGATGGTGGACACGGGCGTCGTCCATGTCGCCGTCGCCGCGTTCAGCAACGCGCGCGGGCTCGCGGGGACCAAGCTCTTCGAAGCGGCACTGCGGCTCGTCGTTCCCCCCGGGCACCGGCTGGAGGGCGCCTCGGCGGCGACCATCGCGGACATCGCGGACGAGCACCTGATGCTGCTGCGGCGGGGGTTCCTGACGCGGCAGCTCTTCGACCTCACGTGCGCGAGCTCCGGACTGCGGCCGAACATCCTGCTGGAGAGCGACAGTGCCGAGACGCTCGCCTGCCTCGCCGACGACGGGCACGGCATCGCGGTCGTCTCCACCTCCGCCCGCCCGGTGCGGGACGCCGCCCGCACGATCGCCCTCCACAACGACGGCGCGCCGATCAAGGGCGATGTCTACGCGGTGTGGAAGAACAACCGCTCCCGTCCCGCCTGCCTCGCCGACTTCGTGTCCTGCCTCGCCCGCCAGGCCGCTCCCGGCGGGCCTGCGGCCGGCGCGCCGCCCGTCGGGCTATGACATCGCCCCTTCCGCCGGACCCGCATCGGACCGGGGCTGCTGCTCGGCCATGGCCGGGGACGGACGAAGGATGCGGCGGCGGGCGAGCCAGCGGTCGGCGAGGGCGAGCGCGACGCCGATCACCAGCATCGCGAGAAGCGCCCGCAGGACGCCGGCGAGGAAGAGCGCGCTAAGCTCGGGGAAGCGGAACTGCATCAGGTCGTCGCCGCGCTCGATCATCCAGTGCCACGCGGTGTGGACGACGAGCGCGGAGACGACGATGACGCCGAGCCGCTCCGGCACGATGTAGCGGAACGCCATCCTCAGAACCGGCACCAGGACGAGAAGCACGGTGATCTGGCCGGCCTCGACGCCGAGATTGAACATCGCCAGCGAGGTGATGAGGTGCTCGCCCGCGAACTGGAACTGCTCCCGCAGCAGGAAGGAGAACCCGAACCCGTGGATGAGGCCGAAGCAGAAGGTGACGATCCAGCGCCGCCTGAGCTGGGTCTCCTGTGCCCGCCGCTGCGCGGCGATGACGATGTTCTCGAGCGCCATGTAGACGATCGTGGCGGCGATCAGCGTCTCGATCAGCGGCGCGAACCAGAGCGCGTCGGGCACGAACCCGAAGGCGGCCGCCGTCAGCGAGACGGAGTGGGCGAGCGTGAACGACGTCACCAGCACGAGGAGCGGGCGCAGCCTCAGGAACGGCACCACCAGGCAGAGGAGGAAGAGCAGGTGGTCGATGCCGCCGAGGATGTGGTGGAATCCGTCCACGAAGAAGCGCCACGCCGCCTGCGCCCAGCTCGGATCGAGATGGAGCGGCCCGGGATTGCCCACGAACTCGAAGGGACGCACGCCCCCGCCGGGCGGCAGGAAACGCAGCGAGGTGTTGACGCGCAGCGCGAACTGCTGGACCCCGAGCTCGATCGTGAAGCGCGCCGTCTCCGACGTGATCGGGTATTCCAGCAGCACGTCCAGCATCTGCTGGTTCCAGTAGAGGTCGAGGTCGTCGGCGAGCGGCGGGTCGCCGAGGTGGGCGAGCGCGGTCTCGAACGACGCGAAGGACCGGTCCGAAGGCAGCGACACCCTCGGGCTGACGACCTCCGGCTTGGGCAGCAGCCGCCGGTCCTCCCAGACCTCGATCTTGTCGGTCAGCCAGAGCTTGACCGCGTTGCGCAGCGACTGGTCCGCTTCGGAGATCGTCAGGTACCCGGCGCCGTGCTTGGGGAAGTCGACCTCCAGCAGCGCCAGCATCGGAACGCGCAGCAGGAGCTGCAGGCGGTCGCCCGCAGGCCGCACGAACCCGTTGATGCGGATGTCGGCCGGAACGTCATGGGCGCTCGCCCCCTGCATCGACCCGGCGAGGGCGAGGAGCGCCGCCAGGACCATGGCGAGTGCCGGGACGAGCCCGCGCCGGCCGCTCCCCGAACCGCCGGGAATCGCTCGGGGACGTCGCCCGGTCATGGGCGCAGCCCACCCGGACCGCGCGCTGCGGATCACCCTCATCATCGCCCTTCCCTCGGGCGGACGCGCCGGTTTCAGGGCCGCCGATCCACCGCATGCTTTTTCTTACACATTAATGCGTACATTATTGCATGACAAATCGTGTCGAGGGCTGATACCCTGACCTCAGGTTGACACGCTCGCGCCGAAGATTTCGCGGGGCGCCAGAAGAAGAAAAGTCAACCCGACACAGGGAGTTCATGATGAACTTGACGCGATTCCGAAGCCATACCTACGGCCTGGGTCTGGTGGCGATCGGTGCCGCCCTCTGGTTCGGCCAGGCTGCGCTGCAGGGCCAGGCGGAAGCCCAGAACGCCACCGTCGAGGGCCCCGTCTTCGAGGTCGATCCGCTCTGGCCCAAGCCGCTGCCCAACAACTGGCTGCTCGGCATGTCGATCGGCGTGTGGGTGGACGATCAGGACCACATCTGGATGATCCACCGCGGCTCATCCACCCTCGACGACAACGAGAAGACGGCCGAGCTGGAGCCCGCGGTCACCTCCGGCTGCTGCGTCGGCGCGCCGCCGGTCCTGGTGTTCGACAAGGAGGGCAACCTGCTCGACTCCTGGGGCGGTCCCGGCGAAGGCTACGACTGGCCGGCGTCCAACCACGGCATCCACGTCGACTACAAGGGCAACGTCTGGATCGGCGGCAACGGCGCCAAGGACGCGATGGTCCTCAAGTTCACCAAGGACGGCAAGTTCCTGATGCAGGTCGGCGGCTCCGGCACCAACGCCGGCAGCAACGACACCGAGAACTTCGGCCGCGTCGCCAAGATCTGGGTCGATCCGGAGACGAACGAGGCGTACCTCGCCGACGGCTACGGCAACAAGCGCGTCGCCGTCATCGACGCCGACACCGGCGAGATGAAGCGGTTCTGGGGCGCCTACGGCAACAAGCCCGACGATACCGACCTCGGCCCCTACGACCCGAACGCGGAGCCCGCGCAGCAATTCCGCAATCCCGTGCACTGCGTGGAGCGGGCGGTCGACGGTCTCGTCTACGTGTGCGACCGCGCCAATGACCGGGTCCAGATCTTCCAGCCGGACGGCACGTTCGTGAAGGAAGCGTTCTTCGCGCCCGAGACGCTCGGCGCAGGGTCGACCTGGGACCTGACGTTCTCTCCGGATCCGGAGCAGCGCTTCATCTACATGGCCGACGGGATGAACCGCGTCGTGCGCATCCTTGAGCGGGAGTCGCTGGAGGAGATCAGCTCCTTCGGCGGCGGCGGGCGCCAGCCGGGGCAGTTCTACGGGGTGCACAGCATCGCCGTGGACTCGGAGGGGAACATCTACACCACCGAGACCTGGGAAGGTAAGCGCATCCAGAAGTTCGTGAACAAGGGGATCGGCCAGATCCCGCGCGGCTATCAGGGCGTCGCCTGGCCGCGGTCGTAGCGACCTGCCCTCCCCCGGGCCTGCGGTCAGCCGCAGGCCCAACTTCTCCACAGACCGGCGGCGGGGTGACCGTCGACCCCGCCCCTGCCCTCCCGGGTCCGACCGTCAGGGACGGGTCACAGCACCGACTTCGGCAGCATCACGTGGATGCCCTTGTTGCCGTCGACGAGCTGGGTGACACGCACGTCCGCCGCGACCGAGCACAGCATGTAGGCCTGGTTGCGGGAGAGGTTGGTGCGCTCGCAGATCCGGTCCACCATCTCCAGCACCGCCTCCTTGGCGGCGTCGTCGAGGTCCTCGTTGAGGCCGATGGCGATGAGGTGGGTCTCGTTCTCGGCGAACGGCTTGGCGTAGGAGAGGTCCTTGCGCACGGTGAGGCGGAAGGTGGCCTTCACGCCCGTCTCCAGCGCGGTGATGCACACCTCGCCGTCACCCTGCACGCCGTGGCCGTCGCCGGCGAAGAACAGCGCCCCCTCGTTGAAGACCGGGAGGTAGAGCGTCGTGCCGGGCTTCAGCTCCTTGTTGTCCATGTTGCCGCCGAAGGCGCGCGGCACGGGGGAGCCGCAGCGGCCCCACTCCGGCGGCGGCGCGACGCCGATGATGCCGCAGAACGGGTCGAGCGGGATCTCCGCACCCCAGGGCATCACCATGACGCGCCGTTCGCGGTCGATCTTCGGGTGGATCGTCTCGTACTCGGTGAACGCCTCCGGGGCGGTGCCGAGCAGCGGCAGGATCGCCATGAAGCCCCAGTCCATCGTCACGTCCGTCTCCAGGATGTCGACCTGGAGCACGTCGCCGGGCACGGCGCCCTTGACGAAGACGGGGCCGGTGACGAAGTGCGGCCCGGCGCCCTGCGTCAGGCTCTCGATCGCCTCCAGGTAGGCCGGGGGGACGATCGAGCGATCGGCCGGAAGCGCCTCGGCGCCGCCCGCCGGGAAGGAATAGAGCGTCACCTCGTCCCCGGACTCGACGGTCGCGACCGGCGGGGTCGTGGCGTCGAAATAGCCCCAGACCATGGTTTCGTGGGTTCCGGGGATCTCGTGGCTTGCCATCGCGTCTTCCTCTCTCATGCTTATCGCGGCCGCGCGGGGCCGGGTGCTAGACCGACACGGATGTTCTGAGCACCGTGCGGTCGAACTCCGCCTTGGGGATCTTCGCGCTGACACGGCCGCGGTCCATGGTGACGGCACTCTCGGCGAGGCCGAGCGCGAAGTCGACGTACTGCTCCACCAGGATCACCGTCATCGCGCCCTTGAGGGACGCGATGAGGTCGCCGATCGCGGCCACGATGGACGGCTGGATGCCTTCGGTCGGCTCGTCGAGGAGCAGGACCGACGGCCGCGTCACCAGGGCTCGCGCGAAGGCGAGCTGCTGCTGCTGACCGCCGGAGAGCTGGCCGGCGCTGCGCGACCACATCTGCGGCAGGACGGGAAAGCGCTCCACGGTCTCTTCGATGGTGCCGTCGCTCGCGTGGCCGTGGGCTCTGGCGGCGGCGAGGATGTTCTCCCTGACCGTCAGCTCGCGGAAGACCTCCCGCCCCTGCGGCACCGTCGCGAAGCCCATCCGCGAGCGCAGGTGCGGGCGCATCGCGGTGATATCCTGCCCGTCCGCCAGGATGCGGCCGGAGGTGGGGCTCAGCGTGCCGACGAGGCACTTGATGAGGGTCGTCTTGCCCGCTCCGTTGCGGCCGAGCAGGGCGACGCACTCGCCGCTGTCGACCGTCAGCGAGACGTCCCGCAGGATCTGCGCCGAGCCGTAGTGCTGGTCGAGGTGTTCGATCTCGATCTTCATGTCACCGCCCCATCATCGTCAGCGGCCGAGGTAGACGTCAATGACGCGCTGGTCGGCCCGGACCTTGTCCATGGACCCCTCGAACAGCGCGCTCCCCTCATGCAGGACCGTGACACGGTCGGCGATCTTGGCGACGAAATCCATGTCGTGCTCGACGACGACGATGGCGCAGTCGGGCGCCGAGAGCTCGCGCACCAGGCTCGCGGTGCGGTCGCGCTCCTCGTCGCTGAGGCCGGCGACCGGCTCGTCCAGCATCAGGACCTTCGGCGCCGCCGCGACCACCATGGCGATCTCGAGCCACTGCTTTTCGCCGTGCGCGAGCTCGCCGGCCAGCACGCCGGCCCGGCCGGCGAGGCCGACCCGCGTCAGGGTCGCCATCGCCCGCTCCGCCTCCGCCTCGCTGGGGCGGCGCCAGCGGCCGTGGCCGCTGCCGAGCGTGGCGTTCTCGAACACGGTGAGCGCGTCGAAGACACTCGGTTTCTGGAACTTGCGGAAGAGGCCGAGGGCGGCGATGCCCGCCTCCCTCGTGCGTCCCAGCTCGACCTCATGGTCCAGCCGGACCCCGCCCGACGTCGGCCGCGTCACGCCGCAGATGACGTCGAGCAGCGTCGACTTGCCGGCACCGTTGGGGCCGATCAGGGCGTGGATCTCGCCGTAGCGGATCGCCAGCGACAGTCCGTTGATGGCGGTGAGGCTGCCGAAGCGGACCGTGAGGTCGTCGACGATGATCGCGTCCGTCACGGCGTCGCCTCCCGCGCGGCCGCGCGGCGTCCGGTGCGTCCCATGGCGCCACGGACGGCGGCCGACAGGTCCGTCAGCCCGTTCGGCAGGACGAGCACCACCACGATGACGAGGCCGGAGAGGATGAAGGGCCACAATTCCGGCGCGTTGGTCGAGAGCCAGAACTTCAGGGCGTTCACCAGGACGGCGCCGATGACGGCTCCGGTCAGATGGCCCCGGCCGCCGACCGCGACCCAGACGGCGATCTCGATCGATAGCTCCGGCGACAGGACGCGCGGGTTGATGATGCCGACCTGCGGCACGTAGAGCATCCCCGCCAGCGCCGCCAGGACCGCCGACAGGCACCAGAGGGCGAGCTTGATCCTCAGCGTGTCGTAGCCGAGCGTCTTGAGGCGCACCTCGTCGTCGCGCGCGGCGAGCACCAGCCGGCCGAACTGCGAGCGCACAAGCGCGCGCGTGCCGAGCAGCGCCGCGAGCAGCACCGCGAGCGAGGCCGCCGACATCGCCATGGCCGCGCCCGGCGTGTTGATCGGGTAACCGAAGATGACGGAGAAACCGGTCATTCCGTTGTTGCCGCCGAAGCCCGTGTCGTTGCGGAACATCAAGAGCATCGCGACGTAGACGAGCGCCTGCGTGATGATGGCGAAGTAGACGCCGCCGACCCGGGACCGGAACGACACGTAGCCGAAGACGAACGCGACCAGCCCGGCGGCGGCGACCGCGACGACCAGCGCGTAGGGGAAGAGCTCGAGGCCGAACCAGTAGACCGGGAATTCGCTCCACCCCATGAACTGCATGAAGTCGGGCACCGTGCCGGTCGTCTCGTAGCCGTGCTTGAGAAGGTGCATGGCGATGACGTAGCCGCCGATGGCGAAGTAGAGCCCGTGGCCGAGGCTGAGGATGCCGGCGAAGCCCCAGATGAGATCGAGCGAGACGGCGAGCAGCGCGAAGGCCGCGAGCTGGCCGACGAGGTTGACCATGTAGGGCGAAAGGCCCGCCTCCGACCCGGCCAGCGGCCCGCCCAGCACGACGACCGCGACGAGCGCCAGGGCCACCGCCCCGATGACGGCGGGTGAGCCGCCGCGCGAGGCGCCGGCCGGGGCCGCGAACAGCGCGGCGAGGGGATCGCGTGGGGTCATTTGCGGCGTCCCGGCGCGGCGAACAGCCCCTCGGGCCGGCGCTGGATGAAGGCGATGATGAGGAGCAGCACGATCACCTTGGCGGCGACGGCCCCCCAGATCGGCTCGATCAGCACGTTGATCTGACCGATGCCGAGCGCGGCGATCAGCGTGCCGGCGAGGCTGCCGACGCCGCCGAGCACCACGACCATGAAGCTCTCGATGATGAAGTTGGTCCCCATCAGCGGGTTGACGTTGTAGATCGGCGCCAGCGCCAGACCTGCGAGACCGGCAAGGCCCGAGCCGAGCCCGAACGCCAGCATGTCCACCCGCCGGGTCGCGATGCCGATGGCGCTCGCCATCTCGCGGTTCTGCGTCACGGCGCGCACGTTGAGGCCGAACGGCGTCTTCTTGAGGATCAGCCAGGTGGCAGCGAGCACGACCAGCGCGAAGACGATCGCGAAGAGGCGGTTCTGCGTGACGATGAAGTCGCCGATCAGGGTGAAGCCGCCGGAGATGTAGGACGGCGTCGCGAAGGCGAGGTTCTGGGTGCCGAAGGTGACGCGCACGATGTTCACGAGGAACAGGCTGACCGCCCAGGTGGCGAGCAGCGTCATCAGCGGCCGCCGGTAGAGGTGGCGCACGACGAGGAGCTCGATGGCGACGCCGATGGCCGCCGTCACCAGGAAGGTGAACGGGATCGCGAGGATGAGGTACCAGTCCACCAGCGCCGGAGCGAGCGCCCGCAGCACCTCCTGGACCATGAAGGTGACGTAGGCGCCGATCATGATGAACTCGCCGTGGGCGAGGTTGATGACGCCCATCAGCCCGAAGACGATGGCGAGCCCCACCGCGGCGATGAAGAGGATCGATGCGTAGGACAGCCCGCTGAAGAGCACCGACAGGGCGTCGGCGATCCGCACCCAGGTGGAGGCCTCGCCGATCGCGGCGTCGACGGCGTCGCGGAAGGCCGTGTCGCCCTCGTAGGCCGGCTCGCCCTTCAGCGCCTCGAGGCGGCCGAGGTTGCGGCGGTTGGGCGTCCGCGCGAGCGCCTCGACGGCGGCGATGCGCTCGGAGACGTCCTCGGACGCGAGCGAGGCGACGACGGCGAGTTCCTCGATGGCGGCGCGGCTCGCATCGTCGAGGGCGGCCTCGGCCGCCCTCGCGAGCGCAGCGGCGGAGACGCCCTGCGGCCGGCGCGCGAGGACGCGCAGCGCACGATCCCGGTCCGACGCGCTGGAGGGGGTCAGGAGCGTCAGCGCCGCCCCGAGGTTCTCGGCGCTGGCGCGGTTGCGGAGATTGAGCACCGGTGTCTTGCCGCTGGCGTCGGCCGGCGCGCCGGTGAGCGCGTCGACCGTGCCGCCGCCGGACTTGATCGCGACCGTCTCGCCGCAGACGAGGTTGCGGCCCATGAGGGCATCGGTGATCCGGCGCAGGAAGGCGAGGTCGTCGTCGCTCGCATCGCCGAGCGCGTCGGCGGCGCGGTCCAGCGTGTCGCCCGCGTCGGTGCAGAGGCCGGCGGCGATGGCGGCCCGGTCGAGCGGTACCTCCGCCGCGCCCGCGCCTTGCGCGGCCGCCTCGCCGCACACGAGCGGCGTCAGCACGGCCATGAGGCCGAGGAGCCCGCGCAAAAGGGGCGTCAACCGTGAGAACAAGGGCGGTTCGAGCCTTTGAGACGGGCGGGCGGACGGCGCCCGCGTGAGGGACGACCCGCGCGGCGACCGGCGCCGCGCGGGCTCATGGCGTCGGGGAGACGGCCGCTCAGCCGAATTCGCTGAACGGGACGGGCTTCGGCGTGCCCTCCGATTGCCACAGGATGTCGAACGCGCTGTCGTAGTTCAGCGAGCCGATGAAGACGCCGCGGGAGACGTAGTTGTTCTCGCTCGTCATGGAGATGTTGTAGCCGGACGGGTCGGAGAACGAGAGGCCGCCGAACGCGGAGCGCACTTCGGGCACGTCGAACGAGCCGGCCTTCTCCGCCGCCATCGCCCAGAACTTCACGCCGTCATAGGCCGACACCATCGGGTCGATCACGACGTTCGGCGGATACGGCACGTTGTTGGCGCCGACGTAGTCCGCCCAGTTCTTCATGAACGTCTCGTTCTCGGGCGCGTCGACCGCCTGCAGGTAGGCCCAGCAGTTGAGGTGGCCGACCAGTTCCTCGGTGTTGAGGCCCTCGAAGTCGGCCTCCAGCGCGTCGAGGCCGAGGACGGGGATGTCGGTCGCCATGATGCCCTGGTTGGCGAACTCGCGGAAGAAGTCCGGGATGGAGGAGCCGACGACGGTGAGGATCACCACCGGCTGGCCGCCCGGCTCGTCGGCGAAGCGGCGGATCTCCTGCACCAGCGACTGGAAGTTGGAGAAGCCGAACGGCACGTACTCTTCCCGCCAGGACGAGGAATCGAAGCCCAGCGACTCGAAGTAGCCCTTGAGCTGCTTGTTGATCGTGCGCGGCCACACGTAGTCGGAGCCGAGCATGAAGAAGCGCTTCGCCGCGACGCCGTCGTCGCTCATGAGGTAGTCGACCGCCGGCAGCACGGAGCTCGCCGGGGGCGAGTTGAGGTAGACGACGTTCTCGGAGTTCTCGTCGCCCTCGAAGTGCAGCGGGTAGAACAGGAGGCCGTTGTTCTGCTCCACGACGGGCAGGACCGACTTGCGCGACACCGACGTCCAGCAGCCGAACAGCGACGCCACGCCCTCCTGCTGCAGCATCTGGCGGCCGATCTGGGCGTAGAGCGGCCAGTCGGAGGCGGGATCGGAGACCATCACCTCGACCTCACGGCCGAGGACGCCGCCCGCGGCGTTCAGCTCGGCGGCGGCCATCTTCACGACGTCGTTCAGACGGCCTTCGATGTTGGCCATGGTGCCGGAGGAGGAGAACAGGCAGCCGATCTTGACCGGTCCGTCCTGCGCGCGAGCACGGCGCAGAATGCCCGGCATGGGAAGAATACCGGAGCCGAGAGCGAGTGCACTGGTTCCCGTAACAAACGATCGCCGCGTCAGTCTGGCCATGGAACCTCCATCTGTTGCCGACCGGACGCTAATTCCGAAGTATATTGTTTCAAAGCCTCAATTTTGGACGATCTCTGTCACCCAAATCGGCAAAATAAGACGAGATGCATGCCATTTAACACTTCTTGGTTCGCTCATGAGGCATGCCGCCGCCTGCGCAATACGCAGGCGTGACAAAGCGCCACCGATCGAGGCTCGCGACGCGGTCGACGACCGATGGCCTTCGCCTCAGAGCTGGACGCCGCGGGTGAGCGCGCCGTCGACGACGAGGTTGGTTCCCGTCGTGAAGGACGAGGCGGGGCTCGCCAGGAAGACGACGCCGCGGGCGACCTCCTCGGGCCTGCCCATTCGCCCGGTCGGGTTGAGCGCCAGCGCCTCGGCGAAGAGTTCCGGGTTGCCGGTCTCGATCTGGTTCCAGATCCCGCCTTCGAAGTAAGTGTTGCCCGGCGAGACCGCGTTGGCGCGGATCATCTTCGGCGCGAGCTTCACCGCGAGGCCGTGCATGTAGTGGACGAGCGCGGCCTTGTAGGCGCCGTAGGCCGGGCCGGTGAAGTCCGTCTCGCGGCCCGACACGCTGGAGATCGCGGTGATGGACGCGGCCTTCGACTGTTCCAGGAAGGGCATCGCCGTATTGACGAGCCGCACGGTGTGCATGAGGTCGGTCTCGAAACCCGCCTTCCACGCCGCCTCGTCGTCGGCGACCGCCAGTGCCGACACGTTGGCGACGACCATGTCGAGCCCGCCGAGCGCGTCCGCGGCGGCCGCCACGAAGCGCTCGAACGCGGCCTTGTCGGCGACGTCGACGGCCTGGCCGAAGGCCTTCACTCCCTTCGCCTCGAGCGCGGCCACGGTGTCGGCGACCTCCTCGGCCTTGCGCGCGCAGACCGCGACGTCGGCGCCCTCGGCGGCGAAGATCTCGGCGCAATGCCGGCCGATCCCCTTCGTCCCGCCGGTGACCAGCGCCTTCATCCCCTTCAGACCCAGATCCATACCTGCTCCTGCGTTTCTCGTTCGCGGACCGGTCCCGGCCCGTCCCGGCCGCCTGGCGGCGGAACGGGGCACGGCCTGCCCCTTCGTCTCGTCGTCAGGCGGTCCCAGCCGCCATCGGGGCACGGCCCCGACGATCCGTCATGGACACTCCTTCGCGGAACCTGTGTCACCGCGCGCTCGAGGGGCACCCGGTCACACCGGAACCCGTGCCGGATCCCGCGCGGAGACGGGCCGCGATCCGTGCCATAGCAAACGGCATGCCATCGCCGCGTAGCCGTATGAGATGCTTGCGGGTCCGCGCCCGGAGGCGGCCGGAGAGAGCCTGCCCGGGCGCGCGGCCGGGACCCGCCCGGAGCCGCCTGCGACATCTGTCGCACACCGTATCGCAGAGGACCTCATCTTGGAACACTTGATGTATTCACCAAAGGAAGCGACGCCGATTCAAGATTTTGATCTTTAAGAATAGGTATTCTTGTTCTAGCCTCTTGCCGGCCTCTGCATGGGGCTCGAACACTGCCGATGGCGCACAGTCCCGACACGACGCCGTCGCACATAAGAACGACAACAAGGGTAGAAACGCACTATGCCAATAGTCTCCAAGTCTTACCGCGCCCGGTGGCGCCAAGGTGGAATGGCAACGGCGCTGGTGGCCCTCATGGCGACCGGCTGCATCGGCATGGCCCATGCCGGAGAGATGACCCAGGAGCGGCTGCTGAACGCGGGCGCGGAGCCGCAGAACTGGATCCATCACCACGGCAACTATGCCGCAACCCGCTACTCCACCCTCGACAAGATCAACACCGAGAACGTCGGTGATCTGAAGATGGCCTGGAGCTTCGCCCTCGGCGGCGTGGAAGGCGGCGGAATCTGGCCGCACGGCGGCCTCGAAGGCACGCCCATCGTCGAAGACGGGGCGATGTACATCACCGACGGCTGGGGCTCGGTCTACAAGCTCGACATCTCAGACGGGTCCGGCAAGCTCATCTGGAAGATGAACCCGGAGACCGACAAGGACTGGGCCGGCGCGGTCGCCTGCTGCGGCGTCAACAACCGCGGCGTCGCGCTGTGGAAAGACAAGGTCATCTCCCACACGCTCGACGGCCGCCTCATCGCCACCGACAAGGAGACCGGCGAGGTCGCATGGGAGCGCGAGGTCGCCGATCCGTCCATCTCGGAGACGATCACCGGTGCGCCGCTGATCGTCGGCGATCTCGCCATCACGGGCGTGGCGGGCGCCGAGTACGGCATCCGCGGCTGGCTCGCGGCCACGGACCTCAACACCGAGGAGGAGGTCTGGCGCCGCCACACCATCCCGCAGCCGGGCGAGCCGGGGGCGGACACCTGGGCCGACGACCACGACGCCTGGAAGAACGGCGGCGGCTCCACCTGGGTCACCGGCTCCTACGACCCGGAGACCAACCTCATCATCTGGGGCGTCGGCAACCCGGGCCCGGACTGGGACGCGGAGTACCGGCCGGGTGACAACCTCTATACCAACAGCGCCATCGCGCTGAAGGCCGACACCGGCGAGATCGTCTGGCACCACCAGTACACGCCGAACGACCCCTACGACTACGACTCGGTGTCCGAGCACGTCCTGGTGAACGCGCCGATCGACGGGGACGAGCACAAGCTCGCCCTTCACGCCGACCGCAACGGCTTCGGCTACGCGCTCGACCGGGAGACCGGCGAATTCATCTGGGGGACGCCGTTCGTCGAAGAGCTGACCTGGACCCCGGGCCTCGACGAGGAGACGGGCCTGCCGCTCAACTACGACCGGACGAAGAAGGTCCAGACCTACGCCCAGGGCACGGTGGCGAACCGCGAGAACCCGGTCGGCGTGACCTGCCCCGGCAACATGGGCGGCAAGAACTGGCCCCCGACGGCGTACAATCCGGACCTGAAGCGCTGGTACATCCCGGTGATCGAGAGCTGCAACACGATCACCAACGAGGAGATGGTGCCGGGCGAGTCCTACAAGCCGCGTGAGTGGTTCACCGGCGGCGGCCCGTCCCAGCACCAGCCGATCACCGGTAGCGTCGCGGCGATCGACGTGTCCACCGGCAAGATCGTCGGCAAGTATCCGACCGACTACCCGCTGCTGGGCGGCATCCTGACCACGGCGGGCGGGCTCGTCTTCACCGGCACGCCGGACGGCAAGCTCCTCGCGCTCGACGCCGACACGCTCGAGCTGAAGTGGCAGTTCCACACCAACGCCGGCCTCAACGCGCCGCCGATGACCTACGAGGTCGACGGCAAGCAGTACATCGCCATCCTCGTCGGCCTCGGCGGGGCGTGGCCCAAGTGGTTCGTCGACGGGACGAAGGGCCTGGAGAAGATCGAGCCGAGCTCGATGCTCTACGTCTTCGAGCTCTGATCGCATCCCCCGCGTCCCGCGCGGAGCGGGACGTTCCGGCCGCGGCGCCTCAGGCGCCGCGGCCTTCTGCCAAAGAACAAGACCCCGATACGGGGAAGGGAGGTTCATCGATGGTCCGCCTATCGCGGCGCCTGCGCGGGTTCGTGCAGGTCGCCTGTTCGGCCGCGTTGCTCGGCTCGTTTTTCGCCATTCCAGCCGTCCAGGCGCACAACAATCCCTCGTTCCGGGAGGACCTCATCGCCACGGTCCCGGTGACGTGCGGAGCCGACGGCTGCCAGGACAGCGCGGCGTTCGCCCTCACCTGGGAGCCCAAGACCGTGCAGCTCATCTGGCGTGTGGAAGGCGACCCGGGCGCGAAGGCGCACTTCGCGGTCGCGCAGGACGGCAAGACGCTCGCCGAGACCGTCGCCGACGGCGACGCGACGGGCCGCTTCGAGGGCAAGGGCATCCAGATCGTCGGCGCCGCCGGCTTCGACGCCAATTTTACGGTCAAGGTCTACGCCAAGGTCCTCGACCGCTCGGCCGCGGCGGAGGGCGGGAAGGTCGTGGACACGGCGCTGCTCGACCGGGGCAAGAAGGTCTTCGAGTCGGCCAACTGCATCGGCTGCCACAAGTGGCACGGCAGCGGCGGCGGCGGCTACGGCGGGGCCGCGCTCTCGCTGCGCCAGTCCGCGCTCGACGACGACCAGCTGCGCACGGTGATCCTGTGCGGCCGGCCCAACACCGGGATGCCCTACCACTCGCGCACCGCCTACAAGGGCGACGACACGAGCTGCTACGACATGACGGCGACACAACTCGGCGAGATGATGCCGCCGAAAGCGCCGAAGTCCGTCAGCGACCGTCAGCTCGACGCGCTGGTCTACTATCTGCGCCATGACGTGGTCGGCAAAGGCGAGCCGACCCTCGAGGAGTGCAAGGCCTTCTGGGGCGACAAGTCCCGCATGTGCAGCATCTACGAGTGATCCGCCCGTGCCCGCCGCGCCGGGCGGCCTGTTCCGCCCGGCGCGGGCCACGGACCGCAAGACCCGGAAGCCAAGAACAAGACGACGGAGCGGGCATCGTCCCGTTCCCTGGGGAGACGATGCCATGACACGATCCGTACCCGGATCCATTCTCTTCGGCGCCGGTCTGGCGCTGTCCTTCGCCACGATGGCCGCCGCGGGCGACATCCGCACGCTGACCGTCGGCGAGCCGGTCACCATCCTGTCCCACCACGGCTACGGCGACCTCGCCTGCCTGGGGCCGGACGGCGCGCCCGTCGCGCACGTGTCCGAATGGAGCGCCGTGCTGGAGTGCCCGGCCGATGCCGCGGGCCTGCGCACGGTGCGCGTCTACTACGACGACGCCGCGCAGGAGTGGATCTCCGTCAACGACAAGTGGGGCGGCACGCGCGTCGCCGGCCATCCGGTCGAGCTGACGGTGCGCGTCGACGCCGACGGCGTCCTCGAGACGCTCGCGGTGCGCACCGACCCCGAGGCGCGGCAGTACATGCACAAGAAGGCCTTCCTTCTCGGCAACAAGGTGAAGTCGCACTACGGCTGGCAGGGCTGGCAGTGCTCGGTCGGCCAGCCGTCCGCGGAGCGGCGCGAGGTCGGCGGCACCTTCGTCGACGAGCGCTGCGAGAAGGTGACCGACGGTCGGGAGATCGTGCTGCAGACGCAGCTCTACCGCGACGCCGCCGACGACGTCGTCAACGCCACCTCGTTCGAGGTGAAGCGCCGCCCGCAGAGCTAGGCACGGACAGGCCCCCCGGCTCGTCCCGGGCCGGGGGTCAGATGAGCTGGCTCGGGACCGGCAGGTCGAAGTTGCGGATGCGCCGGTACACGGTCGAGCGGGAGAGGCCGAGACGCTGCGACGTCGCTGTTATGTTCCACCGCGTCGCGCGCAGCGCTTCGAGCAGCATCTGGCGCTCGTCGCAGTTCACCGGCAGCGGTGCCGCGCACTCCCCTGCCCCGGCCTCCGCCGTGGTGGCTGCCTTCAGGCGCAGGTGCGCAGGCAGGCACTCCACTTCGATGCGCCCTCCCCCGGCGAGGCCCGCCGCCATCCGGACGGTCTGCAGGAGCTCGCGGATGTTGCCGGGCCAGTCGTACCCCAGCAGGATCGTCTCGACGGTCGACGAGCACCCGTTCGCCCCGACTTCCGCCATGATCGCCCGCAGGAGGACCTGTCGGTCCGAGCGTTCCCGCAGCGCCGGCAGCGACAGCGCGTAGCCGCAGACGCGGTGGTAGAGGTCGCGGCGGAAGCTGCCCTCCTCCACCATGGCGGGCAGGTCGCGATGCGTCGCGGCGATGAGCTGCAGGTCGAGGAGCATCGGCGCCGGCGCACCGGGCGGATGGATCTCGCCGTCCGACAGGACCCTGAGGAGCCGGGTCTGGAGCGCCAGCGGCATGTCGCCGATCTCGTTGAGGAAGAGCGTCCCGCCGGAGGCGAGCTGCAGCTTGCCCGCCGGCCGCCCCGCACCGTGAGGGACATCGTCGCCGTAGAGCTCCCGCTCGATCAGCGCTTCGGGGACCGCGGCGCAGTCGAAGGTGACGAACGGTCCGCCCTGCCGGGCGCTGGCCTCGTGGATCGCCCGGGCGAACGCGTCCTTGCCGGTGCCCGTCTCGCCGCAGAGTAGCACCGGC
Source organism: Acuticoccus sediminis (assembly GCF_003258595.1). Lineage (NCBI taxonomy): Bacteria > Pseudomonadati > Pseudomonadota > Alphaproteobacteria > Hyphomicrobiales > Amorphaceae > Acuticoccus > Acuticoccus sediminis. The sequence goes on along the minus strand of NZ_QHHQ01000011.1, from coordinate 69,690 downwards.
ACCCCCGCGTCGGCGACGCGGACCACGCGGGGGCGCTCGAGCGCCAGACGCGTCTCCCCGGCGCAGAGGTACGCGAGGTCGAGCGGCCTCGGCCCGCCCGGCCGCGCCCGCGTGGCCGGGACCGGCGCGGGCGCGCCGGGCGACGGCGACACCGCGGTGTGCCGGCGGAAGGCGAACGGTGGCGGCGGCCAGGTCACGCGGCAGGCGTAGAGGTGCGGCACCCCCTGGCGGCCGAGCTGGAGCTCGATGGCCGCCTCCTCGGAGGTGCGGATGAAGCGTTCGAGGTCGCAGCCGAGCACCTCGTCGAGCGGAAAGCCGAGGAGCTCGCCGCGCGCGTCCGCGATCTCCGCCCCCAGCCGCCGGGCGGCGCTGTTGGCGCCGATGACGCGCCCGGCGTCGTCCACCGCGACGAGCGCGGGCCAGTCCCAGGTGCGGTCGAGCGGACGCAGGCTGAGCCACGCGCAGGCGTTCTCGAGGCTGCCGACGAGATCGTCCTCCAGGAGCAGCGCGTGCCGGTTCACGAGCTGCATCGCCAGCCGGTGGTCGATCCGCCGCAGCGAGCCGCCGACCATGGACGCGTTGATGCATCCCAGCAGCGCGCCGAACGGGTCGAAGACCGGCGCGACGCAGCAGCTCATCATCTCGTGGCAGGTGTGGAAGTGCTCGTCGCGGTTGACGATCAGCGACTCGCGGAGCTGCAGGCAGGAGCCGATGCCGTTGGTGCCCATCTCCGCCTCGCGCCAGCGGGTTCCCTGCGCGAGCGCCCGGCCGATCTCGACGTCGAACTCGTGCGGGATGCGGGCGGCGAGCGTGACCGCGTCGCGGTTGGCGAAGGACACCGCGTAGCCGGCGGGCTGCATGATGCCCTGAAGCCGGTTGAGATGGATTTCGGCGAGGTGAAGGGCTAGGCCGCACCGCTCGCTCTCGACGGCGGTCTCGGCCGGGGTGAGCTGCGCGATGGCGAGCTTGCGCCCCGGGTCGAGCTGGAAGTCCTCGAGACACCGGTGCCAGCTCGCACGGATCAAGCGATCGGGCGCGTCTGCGAACGACCGGCTGCGGATCAGTGCTGACAGTTCGGCGTCGCCGTCGGGCCCCGACATCGCCTTCCCCGCTGCGCCACGAATTATAGGACCATTGTTTCAACGTAAGCGTTAGCGCAGGTTCAAGACGGACAAAAGTCTTACGGCCAACGCCCTGAACCGGCCCATCCCTGACCGACATCGCGCTACCCCTGATAGATCAGGCACGTAGCGGATGCTGCCGGCATCCGGTGATGTAACTTGCGGCACGAATTATTTTTGAGCGGCGAGAATTGACTGACCGCGACAGCAGGGAGCGGCATTCATCCGGCCTGCCCGGTCCTGACGGCCTGCCGGCCGTCAGGATGAGGAAAGTTCCTGCTGGACCGGGGTCAGGCGTCGGCGCGGCGGGCGGCGAAGTGTGCGCGGATGAGGTCTGTTGCGGCGGCCCACAGGTCCGGCGAGGCGCCCTCGATCGGTGGGCCGCAGCGCGCCATCACCTGTTCTTCCGTTACGGCGAAGTCGTCCCACGTGCCCCCGTCCGTCATCAGGTTGAGGAGCACCGGCTGCAGCCGGTCGAGGCCCTTGGCGAAGCGCGCCTCCGGCGTCTCGGCCGCCTCGAACTCGTCCCAAAGGGCGCGGAGCCGCTGCCCTTCAGCACCCGGAAGCAGCCCGTACAGTCTGGCGGCGGCGGCGTTCTCGGCCTCGGCGATCTTCGCGAGGTCCTTGCCGGCGAGGTGGTACGGCACGTCGCCGGCGTCGATCTCCACGATGTCGTGGACGAGCAGGAGCTCGATCACCCGCCCGACGTCGACCCCCGGCGCGTGCGGGGCGAGAACCATCGCGAACATCGCAAGATGCCAGGAGTGCTCCGCCGAGTTCTCGTTGCGGCTCCCGTCCACGAGGCGGGACTGGCGCGTCACCGACTTCAGCTTTTCGAGCTCGGCCAGAAAGGAGAGACGGCGCGAGAGCGCATCGGAGGGGGCGGTCATGGCGGGATCCGGTTCTTGGCGCTGCGTGGCGGCCGGGCTCACCGCCCGGCGGCGATCGCCCCGGGTTTAGCGCGGACGGGCAATGGACGCGAGGGGCCGGCCCGCATCGACGATTACGCCGCGGCGGGCGTGTCGCCACCCTTCGGCGCATCCTCCTCCCCGGCACAGGTCTCCTCCGACCCGGACAGGAAATTGCCGAGGCCCTGCATGCCGGGGATGTGGGCGCACATCACGTTGAGCACGACCAGCATCGGCACCGCGACCACCATGCCGATCGCCGACCACAACCATGCGAACAGCGCCACCGCGACGAAGACCACGACCGGGTTGAGGCTCAGCCGCCGCGACAGGAAGTAGGGCGTGATGAACTGCCCCTCGAGCGAGATCAGGCCGAGGATGGTCATGCCGACGAGTATCGGCTGCAGCACCCCGTCGAGCGTCACCAGAGCGACCAGCGTCGCCATGATGATTCCCGAGACCGGCCCGACATAGGGGACGTAGTTGAGGGCAAAGCCGGCGACGCCGAAGAGCTCCGGCGCCGGCATCCCCCAGGCCCACATCGCCAGCCCGATGGCGAGCCCGAGGATGGCGTTGATCAGCGTGATCGACCCGAGATAGATGCCGAGGCTCTTCTCGATCTCGTCGATGGCGGCCCGTGCCGCCCGCTTGTCGCGGAAGCGCGAGAAGCTCTCCACCGTGCGTCGGTAGAGGAGGTCGCGCGAGGCGAGGGCGAAGAAGAGCAGCACGAGGGTGAAGACGATCTGGCCAAGCAGCGCCGGTGTCGTCGTCGCGATGCCGGTGAGGACGCCGAGGCCTGTCCCGGTCGTCACCACCTTGGTCGCCTCCCCTCCGCCCTCCTCCGGGACGGCCATCGTCTCGACCTGCTTCATCGCATCGCGGATCTTGTCGACCGAGCCTTCCAGCGAGGCGAGCTTGTCCTGCAGCGCGCCGAAGATCCGCGGCGCATCGTCGACGGCGGAGGCGATCGGCACCGCCAGCGACATGATCCCCCCGATGAGGCCGAAGAAGAGCGCCAGGGTGATGATCCCCGCCGAAATGCTGGGCGGGATGCCGGCCCGCGCGAGGATACGGCACGGCAGGGCGAAGACGAAGAACAGCAGCAGCGCCAGCGTCATCGGCATCAGGAAGCTGCGCGCGAGGGCGACGGCGCCGAAGGCGAGGATGATGAAGATGCCGACGAGAGCCCAGTTCGGCCGGACGTGGACCGGCTCCGGTCGGACCGGTGCAGGACGTGAAGTGGTCATCGGATCCTCGACAAGTCTTCGCGCGCCGCCGTCCGCTGCCCGCTCGGGGCCGTGGTCGGCTCGTCGACGCTCCCGGGCGAGACCGCCTCGCCCGGTTCCGACCTACAACGCCCGAGACCGGCGAAGCGTGCCCTCGTCAGGGTCGACGGGGCGCAAGAATATTCGTCTCAGTCCGCGACCGTGAACTCCTCGCCCTCCCATTCCGTCGGAACCTCGATCTCGCCAGCGACGATCTTCGCGGCGACGGCGGCGAGTTCGTCCCGCACCGCCTGCGGCACGTCGTCGGCGACGGCGAGGCTGACGGCCTCCGGCGTGTCGAGGCCGATCCTGCGCACCACACCCGGCTCGAACGCGCCGGACACGTAGTCGGAGACGGCATCGAACAGCGCCATGCCGGAATCGGCCATCGCCGAGCCGACGAAGACGGGATCGATCGCGGTCCAGTCGACCACGTTGCCGATCTGGCGCACGCCGCGCTCGCGCATCGCGTCGATGGCCCCGGTGCGCCCGGCGTTCAGCATCGTGAAGACGACGTCGGCGCCTGCGTCGGCCATGGCGTTGGCGATCTTGGCGGACAGGGCGTTGTCGTCCTGGTCCCCGGAGAAGTTGGTCAGGACCGTGACGTCCGGGTCGGCGTAGGCGACGCCGGCGATGTAGGCGGCGCGGCCCTTGAGGCCGGGTTTGACCTTGATGCCGGACATGTGCCCGACGGTGCCGGTCTTCGTGACGCGGGCGGCGAGGACTCCGGCGAGAAACGCCGACTGCTCCTGGAGAACCTCGTAGCTGGAGAGGTTGTCGCCGGTGACGCCGCCCTGCGTGACGACGAAGGTGACATCGGGGAACTCGGCCGCGACCGTCTTCGCCGCGGCGCTGTTCTGTCCGCCGTGGGCGATGACGAGGGTATGATCGGCGGCGAGGGCCCGCAGCGCCTCGGCGAGGAGGTCCGGCTCGGGCTTGATCCCGTCGGTGTAGTCGATGGTGACGCCGAGCGCGTCGCCGGCCTTCGCGAGGCCCGTGTAGCCCGCCTGCATGAAGCCGCCATCGTCGATGCGGCCCGCGAAGAGTCCACCGACCCTGACCGGTTCGTCGGCCTGCGCGGCGGTGAGCGATGCGGCTATGGCGAACGCGGCAAGCGCCGCACGGAAACGGAGGGTGCGTGACATGGGGGCTCGGTCCTTGCGTGGTCGGGAACGAGCGCACGCAAGTGGGATGCCAGCGCGGTGCCGCGCGGGCCGCCTGCCGGCGAGGTCAGGCCTCGCCCTCCCCTACCCGCCTTCGACGTAGCGCAGGAGCTGGTGGACGGCCTCCATCGCCTCGCGGTCGACCGGCCGGCCGGCGTAGCGCTCGCTGTCGGCGACCTCGCGCGCCAGGAGTTCGACGGCGTGCTCGAAGACCCCGACGAGTTCACCCTGCCCGGCGATGGCATAAAGCGCGGCGAGGTGCGGTTCGGTGCTCTTGAACGAGACGCGGTGCTGCCGCTCGCCCGCCGGACGCCCCCGCTGTCGGCGAAAGCTCGGCACCTTCGGTGCGGCCGGCTTCGGCGCCGGGGACGGCGCCGCGCTCGCGCGTGGCGCGCGGGGTTCCGGTGCCGTGCGCAGCTCCGGCGGGACGTAGTCGGCGCGCTCGAACGCTCTGCGGTTCTTGTCCTTGAAGCGCTCGCGTTCGAGGTCGTCCGGCTCGACGTCCGCCGGGTCGAACGAGAACGTGGTGGTGCGGGACTGCGTCATCGGCTGGCCTCGGTCTCAAGGTCTCGCATGGTGCTGGTGGCGAGGTCGTCGAGGGTTTCGCCCTCCCCGTCCTCCGTGTCGAGCGAGGCCATGGCGGCACGGCGGAAGGTGTCGACCGCGGCCTCCGCGATCGTCTCGTCCGCGGCCTGGCCCCCTCCCCCGTCGACCAGCCCGACCATGCGCCCGATCTGCTCGCCGAAGACGTAGGCCTCCGCACGGGCCTTCTTGAGCTGGGCGACCTGCGACTTGGAATTGCTCTCGAGGGTGAAGATCGTGCCGCCTTCCATGAAGATGCGGCGGTAGGCCTCGCGGTCGACGAGGTGAGCGGCGATCGGGACGCCCCCGGACGCGAACTGCTGGACGACGTCCTTGTAGGTGTTCGAACGGATGGCGCCGGCGATCCGGTTCATGACGGCGGCGAACTTGATGTCGCGCTCGTGGGCGCGGGCGGCGGTCTTGATCGCGCGGATCGTCTTGGCCGCCTCGTGCCCGTCCGGCTCGGACGGCTGGACCGGAACGATCACCAGGGAGGACTTGCCCATCGCCATGTTGCCGACGACGGAGGCGCGCCCTTCGACGTCGATCAGGATGACGTGGTTCTTGGGCGAGGCGTCGTCGATGGCATCGAGGAGCTCGTCCTCGCTCGTCGCGGAATAAACCTCGATGCCTTTCGGCCGGCCGTCCTTCTGCGCCCAGCGGTAGACGGTCTGGGTGGGGTCGGTGTCGATGATCGCGACGCGGCCGCCCTGATCGGCGAGGACGCCGGCCAGCACGATGCAGCAGGTGGATTTGCCCGAACCCCCTTTCGACGTGGCGAAGGAGATCACGGGGCGTCGGCGTTGGGTCATGCTCATCCCATTTTCATGCGCACGATAACCGGCCGGTCCGGCCGAAAACGTGACGGAGCGTGTGCCGGAGCATGGTCCTGGAATGGTGGATATTTGCCTAATACCCGGAGGTTAACGCCCCGCCAGTGCGCCCGATGCGGTTAACGGTGCGTGTCAGACGGCCTATCCGGCTGGTGTGGCTCATATGGTTTTCAGACATAACGTACGTATGAAATTTGGATAAAGGGCAGCCGAGCAGGACCATACGTCCGCTGCGGGCGATATCCGCATGTTGTGTCTCGTAGGGATGGAAAGGACCGTGCCGGGTGCCGCTGATATCCTGCGTCTGCCCGCTCGGAGGCCGGTTCGGTGACGTCAGCCGAACGGCTTGTCGGATCGGTCGTACCGGTATGATGGTGTCCGCATCGGACTTACCATCCGCATGAAAACCGGCTCATTCATTTAATCCCAACGAAATCCGGATCATAGGGTTATCGGTTGGTCTCATGTGTACGGAGTGGCCAACACATATCGGTCGGCCAGTACGTACGGTACGGGAGGGCAGCGCTGTACGGTCGGTGCGGGTTTTGGCCGCCCGATGATGTCTGACCTTACCGACGGCATGAAAATTGTGCGAGCCGGTCGGTCTTACTCGTAAGTGCGAAAACCGGAGGATACGGACCGTCAGTCCAGAAACTGCACGATCTGCTTCGTCAGCCCTATGATGCCGTTGCAGCGGGGATGGCGCTTCACATGTCGAGTGCCGAGGTCAGCGGGGGATCATCGACGGGATCGCCGGGTTCTCACCGGTAGGGGAGGGGGCTCGCGATGCGGTGCGTTCGTGTCGGATGGGGAATTTCGTTCGTCCCCCGGATTCGTTCTGGCACGGGTTCGAGGGGTTAAATGGGTGTTAGATTCCGTGTTAAGGGGAATCCCCGTTCGCGTAACCCGCTGAAAGACAAGCTGGAATCGACGCTGGAATCGTCCAGCCGGTCACTGTTACCCCGAATCCCCGTCATCGAAACCCCGAACCGGCGTCACTGAAACCCCGAATCCGTCGCTGTGGTCACTAAAACCCCGAACTATTGACGGCGGTCACTGAAACCCCGAAGGTGGAGTCGGGGTCACTGAAACCCCGAATCTGCTGTTCGAGTCACTGAAACCCCGAATGGGTGCGCCATGAGCTACGAAACGCCTCAACAGTCGTCTCTGCCGCTCGAGTCGGCGCGCGATCTCGCAACGCTGCTGCCAGAGCGCCACCCCGAGCAGGACCTCTTCATCTGCGACGTTGCAGACGCGGTCCTCAAGGACCTGATGCAGCATATGGAGCACCCGTTCTACTCGCTCTCCAAGAAGCCCGAGACGGCCATCCGCCGTTACGAGCACAACGGGAATTGGATCGAGATCACGCCCAGCGTGAAAGGGCTCGCCACCATTTATGACAAAGATATTCTCATCTATTGCATCTCGCAGATCATGGCGAAGCTCAATCGCGGGGAGGCGGTCTCGCAGAACGTGCGGATCAACTCGCGCGATCTGCTGATCTTCACCAACCGCGGCACGGCGGGGAAGGACTACGCCGCGCTCGCCGAAGCGCTCGACCGGCTCGCCGGCACGCGCATCTCCACCAACGTGCGCGCGGGCGACGAGGAGGAGTACAGCACCTTCGGCCTGATCGACGCCGCCTCGATCCGGCGCAAGCACGGGCTCGACGGGCGCCTCCTGTGGTGCGAGGTGAAGCTGTCCGACTGGGTCTTCAAGGCGATCCGCGCGCAGGACGTGCTGACCCTTCACCCGGACTATTTCCGCCTGCGCAAGCCGATCGAGCGGCGGCTCTACGAGCTCGCCCGCAAGCATTGCGGGGCGCAGGCGCAGTGGCGCTGCTCCGTCCAGCTGCTGCACAAGAAGTCGGGGTCGAAGAGCCCGCTCAAGCAGTTCCGCTACCTGTTGAAGGACACCGCCGAGACCGACCACCTTCCCGACTACCACATCGCCTACGACGAGACGGACGACAAGGTCGTCTTCGTCAACCGCAACACGATGCAGCCGGCGTTGACCGGTCCGCACTGGATCGACGAGATCCGCCTCGACTCCGATACCTACGAGGCCGCCCGCGACGCCGCGCCGGGCTGGGACCCGTACTTCATCGAGGCCGAATGGCGGAACTGGCTCGCGTCCAGCGAGAAGACCCCGCCGCGCAAGCCGGACCTCGCCTTCATCGCCTTCTGCGCCCGCTTCTACGAACGCCGCGGCGCGCCGGCCTGATGTGGGGGAGGGCGGAACCGTCCCGGTTACTGCGCGGGGACGGCGACCCGACGTGACGTCATCAGCGGCTGGATACGCTGGCCGAACTGGTCGATGCCGATCACGAAGTCGTCGAACGTCAGCATGATGCCCTTGACGTGCGGTACGGCGGCGGCCTCGTCGAGCATCGCGGCGACCGTCTCGTAGGAGCCGACGATGGTGCCCATGTTGAAGTTCACAGCGCCCTCGGGAAGGTTGATCGCGCGAGCGGTCGAGGTCTCGCCGGACGCGGTGTCGGCGGCCCCCTGGACACCCATGTAGGCGAGCGCCTCGAGGTCGGCGCCCTCGCGGTAGCTCTGCCACTTCGCCTGGGCCTTCTCGTCGGTCTCGTCGGCGATCACCATGAAGAGGACGTAGGCGCCGACGTCACGGCCCGTCTTCGCGGCGGCGGACGCGAGCCGCTCGGCCGTCGGCGCGAATGCGGCGGGCGTGTTGACGCCGGTTCCCAGGACGAACGAATAGTCCGCGTAGGTGCTGGAGAAGGCCATGCCGGTGTCGGACTGTCCGGCGGCGACGATCTCGATCTTGCTGGTCGGCGTCGGCTGCAGGCGGCAGTCGTCCATCGTGAAGTACTTGCCCTTGAAGTCCGACTGGCCGGTCTCCCAGAGTTCCTTCATGACCTGGCAGTACTCGCTCGCGTAGTCGTAGCGGTAGCCGAAGTAGGCGTCGCCCGGCCACAGCCCCATCTGCGTGTACTCGTTCGGCGCCCAGCCGCTGACGATGTTGATGCCGAACCGGCCCGGCGCGACGTTGTCGATGGTGGTCGCCATGCGGGCGACGAGCGCCGGCGGCAGGGTCAGGATGGCCGACGAGGCGAAAAGCTTGATCTTCGTCGTGACCGCCGCCAGCGCCGACATGAGGGTGAAGCTCTCGAGGTTGTAGTCCCAGAACTCGGTCTCACCGCCGAATCCCCGCAGCTTCACCATCGAGAGCGCGAATTCGAAGCCGTACTCCTCGGCCTTCTGGACCACGGTCCGGTTGAGCTCGAAGCTCGGTTTGTACTGTGGCGAGGCTTTCGAGATCAGCCATCCGTTGTTCCCGATGGGGATGAAGACGCCCATGTCCATCTCGAAAACTCCTCCTCCGTGCTGCTCTTGGTGCGGCGATGGCCGAAGACGCGCGTTGACCCGGCGGGTGCCGGGCCCGAAGGCGGGGAGCTTGTGCCGGTCCGGGACCGTGGCACGACGATCAAGCCGGCCCCACCATCGCGACGGTCCATTCAAGTCCCGGGCCAGTCGGCCCGCGCGCAACGGACGCACGGATGCGGGGGGGACCGGTCAGGCGTCGATCGGCTCCAGCCCGCACCACTCGGCGATGAAGAGCGCGATGGTGCCGGTGATCCGCTCCACGGAGGAGAGGCTGACCCGCTCGTCGAACCCGTGGATCGCCTCCGACACGGGACCGTACACGAGGCAGGGCATGTCGGCGTAGATGACGAAGACGCGCCCGTCGAGGTAGCCGGGCGTGACGAAGCTCTCCAGCGGCCTGGCGAAGGTCGTCAGGTGGCAGCGGGCGAGGAGGGTCTCCGCATCGCTCCCCGGCTCCAGCACGTAGCCGCGCGCGAAGAAGCCGTTGAACTCCACCTCCGGCGGCGAGTTGGCGAGGAAGGCCACCTCGGCCGCGCTCTCGCGGATCTGCGCCTCGATCTCGCGCGCCGCCTCGGCGGGATCCTGGTCCGGGTAGATCGCGATGCGGCAGTCGAAGCTGCACCAGGCGGGTACGGTCGAGGCCCAGTCGCCGCCCTCGATCTTGCCGACGTTGAAGTTGATCGGGTGGTCGAGGTCCTCGAAGTAGCGGTGCGCGCCCTTGCGGGCGTTCCACCGCTCCTCGAGCGTGCGCAGGCCCGCCATCAGGCGGTAGGCGGTCTGGATCGCGTCTCCGCCGGTGCCGGCCTCGCGCACGTGCACCGGGTGGCCGCGCACGTGGACGCGGAACCAGAGCACCCCGACATTGGCGCGCACCAGCCGGTCGTCCTCCGGCTCGGGGATGATCGCCGCGTCGGCGGTGTAGCCGCGCACGAGGCAGGCCAGCGCCCCGTTGCCGGTGCACTCCTCCTCGATGACGGACTGCTGGTAGAGCGTGGCGGCGGGACGGTAGCCGAGCCGGGCGAGCGCGTCGACGGCGAAGACATTGGCCGCGATCCCCGCCTTCATGTCGCCGGAGCCGCGGCCGTAGAGCCAGTCCCCCTCGCGGCGGGGTTCGAACGGGGGCGCGGACCACATGTCGGCCGGCCCCGTCGGCACGACGTCGATGTGACCGTTGAGGATGAGGCTGCGCCCGCGTTCCTCCCGGGGCCGGAGCGCGCCGACCACGTTGTAGGCGTTGGAGTAGTCGGTCGCGACGGGGGAGAAGCCGGGGTGGTGGCGGATGTCCTCCGGGTCGATCCGCCAGCGGTCGACGCCGTAGCCGCGCTTCGTCAGCGTGCGGGCCATGAAGTCCTGCGCCGTCTGCTCCTGACCGCGCAGGGAGGGCAGGCGGATGAGCTCCTGGGTGAAGCGGATCTGGTCTTCGAAGCCGGCGCGCACCTCGTCCAGAATCCGGCGGGCGAGGTCGGGGGCGAGGGGGCCGGTCATGAGCGCTGTCCTTCGAGGGGGAGGGGGGGTGGCCAGCGCAGGATGGGGCGAGACGTTCCGAAGGTACAGCCGATATCGCAGCGGACAGACGGCCGCCGCCCGGGACACGCCGCGAGCCGCGCGTCCCGGGCGGACGTTGATGGTGGCCGGCCCGGCGTCGCGCCGCGCGCCCTCGAGCGTCGTCGCGGCGACCGAACGTTGCCGGGGGTGGAACATGGAAGGGGGAGGGCGGTCGCCGACCGGGTGCCCCCGCGCGAGCGCAGCCTAGATGACGCCGCCGTCGCGCAGCGCGGCGATTCTCTCCGCGTCGTAGCCCAGCGCCTCGAGGACCGGGGTGGTGTCGGCGCCGAGCTCGGGGGCGGGGTTGCGCATCTCGCACGGCGCCTCGGAGAGCTTCATCGGAAAGCCCACCATGCGAATCGGCCCGCGTCCCGGGTGCTCCACCTCGCAGACCATCTCGCGCGCCAGGATCTGCGGGTCCTCGAAGACCTCGGGATAGGTCAGCACGCGCCCGCAGGGTACGCCCGCCGCGTTCAGCCGGTCGATCCAGTGGTCGCGCGTGTCCTCGCCGATCTTGGCGTCGATGATCGCGTTCACCCGGGGGCGGTTCTTCATCCGCGCCGCGTTGGTGGCGAAGTCCGGCCCGGACAGCGCCTCGCGCAGCCCGAGCGCGTCGACGAGGCGGCCGTAGATCTGGTCGTTGCTCGGCGCGATCGCGACGTCGCCGTCCTTCGCCCGGAACACGCCGTAGGGCGCCACCACCGGGTGGTCGTTGCCGGTCCGCTCCATCGCCGTGCCTGTCGCTAGATAGTTGGCGGCGAAGTAGGACGCGAAGGAGAGGATCGAGTCGACGAGCGCGACGTCGATGCGCTCGCCTTCGCCCGTCACCTCCCGCCGCCGCAGCGAGGCCGACACGGCGAGCGCCCCGTAGAGGCCCGCGATCAGGTCCGAGATCGGAAGGCCCGCCCGGAGCGGCTCGCGGTCGGGATAGCCCGTGGAGCTCATGAAGCCGCTCATCGCCTGGGCGATGAAGTCGAACGACGGACGGTCCTTGTAGGGTCCCGTCTGGCCGTAGCCGGAGATCGAGCAGACGATGAGATCCGGTTTCAGCGCCTTCAGCACCTCCTCGGTCAGCCCCATCGTGTCGAGCACGGTGGGGCGGAAGTTCTCGACCAGCACGTCGGCGGTCCGGATGAGGTCCTTGAGGATCGCCATCCCCTCGTCGGTGCGCATGTTGAGCTTCACCGACCGCTTGTTGCGGTTGAACCCGGCGAAGTACCAGGAGAAGCCGTTGCGCATTCCGCCCTGGCCGCGGATCTGGTCCCCGGCCGGGGTCTCCACCTTGATCACCTCCGCGCCGAGGTCGGCGAGGAGCATGGTGGAGAAGGGACCCGCCAGCACGCGGGTGAGATCGACGACGCGGACGCCGGCAAGCGGGCCTTGCGACATGTAACGCTCCAATGGTCAGACCTGGCCCGGCAGCCAGAGGACGACGGCCGGGAAGACGGTCGCGATGCCGAGCACGACGAGCGACCACACGAGGAAGGGCAGCACCGCCCGGATGATCTTCACCAGCGGGATCTGCCCGATCCCGGCCACCACGAAGAGGAGCAGCCCGACGGGCGGCGTCAGCATCCCGATCATGAGGTTCATCACCATGACGAGGCCGAGGTGAACCGGATCGATGCCGAGCGCGGCGCCGACCGGCAGCAGCGACGGGATGAAGATCACGAGTGCGGGCAGCGGCTCGAGGAAGCACCCGATCGCGAGCAGGATCAGGTTGATGAGGAGAAGCCCCACCAGCGGATCGGACGTGATCGAGAGGATCCCGCTGGCGATAGCGTCGTTGATCTTCGCCTCGGCCAGCAGCCAGCCGAACGGCCCCGCGGCGGCCAGAAGGAAGAGCACCGCCGCGGCCGATCGCGTCGCGAGGAAGATCACCCGCAGAAGCTGCCGGAGACCGATGGCGCGGTAGACGAAGACCGAGACGAGGAGGGCGTAGAGCGCCGCGAGCGCGGACGCCTCGATGTCGGTGACGTAGCCGAACCGCATGCCGAGCACGATGATGACGGGCATCCCGAGCGCGAACAGCGAGTACTGCGTGGTGGCGATGATCGCCCGCAGCCCCTGGCGCGGCCGCGAGGGGTAGTCGCGCGACCGCGCGATCAGCCAGCAGATCACCATGTAGCCGACCGCCAGCATCACGCCGGGCACGATCCCCGCCATGAAGAGCTTGACGACGGAGACGTTGGCGATCACCGCGTAGATGATCATCGGCACCGACGGCGGGATGATCGGACCCAGCATCGCGCCGGAGGCGACGACCGCGCCGGCATATCCCTCCGGGTAGCCCTCCTTGCGCATCGCCGGGATGAGGATCCCGCCCGTCGCAGCCGCGTCGGCGACAGCCGAGCCGGAGACGCCAGCCATGATGAGGTTGGACGTGATCGAGACCTGGCTGAGACCGCCCTTCACGTGGCCGACGACGGACAGCGCCCAGTCGACCAGCCGGCGCGTCAGCCCGCCGTGGTTCATGATCTCGGCCGCGAGCACGAACAGCGGGATCGTCACCAGGGTGGAGTCGTTGACCGCGTTCGACATGGTGAGCGGCACCATGATGAGGTCGACCGGATAGGTCGGGTGGAGGATCATCCCGACGATCGCCGCCGCGACCATCGAGAGCCCGACGTCGAAGCCGACGAGAACGGCGCCGAGGAAGACGAGGAAGATGATGGTCAGCACGCCTGGTCCTCCGGACCTGTGCCCGCGTCGACCTCTGGCGCGCCCCACCGCGCGAGCCGAAGCACGAGGCGGATGCCGAGGATGACGATCGCCGCCGCCGAACTCACCGCGAGCGCCAGGAAGGTCGCGTCGGAGGAGAAGGGGGTGCCCATGATCACCTGACCGGCCCCGACCTCGACCAGGCGCCAGACCTTCCACTGGATCACGCCGAAGATGGCGATGGCCGCGACGTCGCTGACGATGTCACGCGCGGCGAGGAGGCGCACCGGAAGCATGCCGTCGACGAGGTCGACGCGGATGTTGGTGCGCGCCCGGAAGGCGAGCACGATGCCGAGGAAGGTCAGCCAGACCAGCGCGAGCTGCGCGATCTGGTCGTACGCGTTGAAGGCGGTATCGTAGATGTAGCGGTCGGACGCCGAGCCGAGGGTGAAGACCGCGACGATGACCATCACGATCATCGCCGCAGCCTTGACGGCGAAGGCGACGCCCGCCTCGATCCGCGCGAGAAAGCCGAGCATGCCGGGCGCGCCCTGTTCCGTCAGTCCTGGTCCTGAAGCGCGCGGATCTGGGCGACCAGCCCGTCCGGCCAGACCGTGCCCTCGAAGTCCTTGTAGACGTCCTTCAGGGCCTCCTTGAACGCCTCGCGGTCCGGCTCGGTGTAGGTCACGCCGGCCTCTTCGAGGATCTCGCGGCCCTTGGCGTCCAGCGCGTTAGTGGCGTCGGTCGAGACCTTGCCCGCCGCCTTGCCGGCCTCGCGGAAGATCTGCTTGTCGTCGTCCGACAGGCGGTTCCACACCTGCTCGGAGATGAACCATCCAGTGACGCCGTAGACGTGGTCGGTGGCGGACCAGTACTTGGCGACCTCGTGGAACTTCGGCGGGACGGCGAGCTCGAAGCCGTTGTCCTGGCCGTCGACGATGCCGCGCGACAGGGCATTGTAGATTTCGGTCATGCCGAGCGGGGTGATCTGGGTGCCGAGCGTCTCGAACATCGCCTCGTAGATGTCGATGCCGGCGACCCGCATCCGGAAGCCCTTGAGATCCTCGGGCGTCTCGATCGGGCCCTTGGTCGTCTGGATCGCGCGCGGCGAGCGGTCGCCGTAGGCGGCGAAGATGCGCACGCCCGTGCGCTGCGCGATGTCCTCGTAGATCTTCTGGAAGAGCTCGGAGTTCAGCACCTTCGCGGCGTCCGCCTTGGTGTCGAACAGGTAGGGGACGATGGCGACCTTGATCTCCTCGGCGCCCTTCAGGAAGGCGGCGACGGTGACGTCGAAGTAGGCCATGTCGATGGTGCCGAGCTGCATGCCGGTCAGGAGCTGCTGCATCCCGCCGATCTGGCCGTCGGTGTAGACCTCGATCTTGATGCGCCCGTCGGTCTTCTCCCCGACGATGTCGGAGAAGGCCTTCATCGCCTGCCCCCAGGGGCTCGTCGACGTGGCGAAGGTGCCCATGCGCAGGGTCATGTCCTGCGCGAGGGCCGGCAGGGCCGTCAGCGCGGCGATGCCGGCGGCGGCAATGGTGGCCGTGAATTTCTTCATGTTCCGTGTTCCTCCCGGATTATCGGCCCGGCTTCTGCCGGTGCTTTTGGCGCGCGCTCTCTCGGGAGCGCGGCCGGCCCCGGCGAACCGGAGGCGGACGCGCTCTGTGACGGCCCCGCGCGAGGCCTGGGGTCGCTCGACTAGAAGGTCCAGTGGACGGGCTCGGCACCCTTCACCGGCGCGGGCATGTGGACGATCCGCGTGCCGAAGAGGGTGCCGAGGTAGATCGTGGAGAGGTCCGGCCCGCCGAAGGCGATGCTGGCGAGATTGCCGAGCGTGCGCTTGCCGCCCGTGTCGATGAGCGGGCGGGCGCACTCACCGGCGTCGAACCTTGCGATACAGTCGGCGAGGACGTCCGGATCGGCGTCCTCCAGGACGATGTCCTGGCGACCGTCGGCGTGGGTTCGCACCACGCGGTTGGAGCAGACCGAAACGATCCAGACGCCGCCCTCCGCGTCGAAGGTCAGTCCGTCGGGGAACGTGCCGGGGCCGTACTGCGCGACGACCTCCCTGGCGCCGAGATCGCCGTTCGGCGCGATCGGGTAGCGCGAGGTGCGCTGGCCCATCGTCTCGTTGACGTAGAGCCAGGCGCCGGTCGGATCGACGACGCCCTCGTTGGTGAAGTCGATGTCCTCGGCAACGATGCGGGCGTTGCCGCCGTCCCCGTCCATGACGGCGACGAAGCCGTCGCCGCGACCCTTGAACATCATCTTCTCGCGCGGGACCTGCCAGGTGGAGACGGTGACCCAGATGCGTCCGCTGCGGTCGATGCCGACGAAGTTCGTCGGCGGCAGCGGCGTGCCGTCGATCTCCAGGAGTCGCGGCGTCAGCGTCCCGTCGTCCGCCAGATGGTAGACGCCGCCGCCGGGGCCGAGATTGGCGATCAGGAAGGAGCGGTCGGGGAGGAGCGCGATGCCGTTGGGCAGGAACCCGTCCGGCGCGTCCTTCGCAACGATGTGGCGCGTCCGGCCGGACGGGTCGACGTGGCTGACGCCGCCGACGCCGTTGCCGGCCGCATAGGACACGTAAAGGTCACCGCTACGGGTGGTGAGCACGCATTCGGGTCGCGCGAGCGCATCGCCGACCCCGCCGAGCATGCCCGGCGTGAAGCCATCCATAGGGTCCTCCCAGGCTCAGGCCCGCTCGTTCTGCGAATGGTCGCGCGGCGGGCTTCTGACGAGCCGGCGACGGATGGTGCGCCGGCTCACGGAAAGGCTATTGCGGGGCACCGGGGTGGAGAAGACGTGGTTCGGAACACCAGCGTTCTTGATCGGCGAAGACTATGATCCACGGGGCCGCTTCCCAGCGGACGCGGCCCGATCTAGCATCACGCAACGATGAAAAAACGAGCTGCCCATGACCGCCCGCCGCGCGCCCGCCACGCCCGGGCGACCTCGGTGGGACGGTCGCCGAGGGACTGGATTCGCCCGTGATCCGCTTCGATCTCACCACGCTGCGCATCTTCGTGGCGGTCTACAATCTGAAGAGCCTGACCAAGGCGGCCGAGCAGGAGCACATTGCCTCCTCCGCGGTCAGCAAGCGCATCAACGACCTCGAGACCGAGCTCGACGTGCTGCTCTTCTACCGCCACCCGCGCGGGGTCAGCGCGACGCCAGCCGGCGAGGCCCTCGCCGCGCACGCCCGGTCCCTGTTCGAGTCCGTCAACGAGATGGCGGCGGATCTCTCCACCTACGCCGGAGGAACGCGCGGGCAGGTGCGCATCCACGCCCACTCCTCGGCGATGCACCAGTTCCTGCCGTGCGAGATCGCGAGCTTCACGCGGCTCTACCCCGAGGTGCGGGTCGTGCTGCGGGAGGAGACGACCCCCAACGTCATCCAGTCGATGCAGGACGGGATCGCCGACATCGGGGTCGTCGCCGGGCACATCCCGCTGCCGTCCGGTCTCACGGCGATCGCCTGGCGCGAGGACCAGCTCATCGCGCTCCTGCCGGCGTCCGACCCGCTGGCGGCGAGCGCGTCGCTGCGCTTCCGGGCGCTCGCCGAGCGCTCGTTCATCAGCCTCGAGACCGGCAGTTCCCTGCAGATCCTCCTGTCGGAGGCGGCAGAAGCGCAGGGACTCACGATCGATCCGGTCCTGGAGGTGACGACCTTCGGCTCGGCGATCGAGATGGCGGCCGCGGGCCTCGGCTTCGCGATCATGCCGCAGGGCGTCGTGCCGGACGACCCGCGGGTCGTCAGCGTGCCGCTGGACGACGAGTGGGCACACCGCACGCTGTCGATCTGCATGCGCTCCTCCGGCCGTCTCAATGCCTCGGTGCGCCTGATGCTGCGCCACCTGCGCGGCGAGTCGGAGGCTTATCGACGCGAGAAGCTCCCCCTTCCCAACGAATAATGGTCGCACCGCGCCCCTTCCTCTAGGCCGGGACAGACACACAAAAAGGAGGGAAGCGCCATGACCGAGAGCGAAGTCGAAATCGTCGAGGTGGGTCCGCGCGACGGGCTCCAGAACATCGCCAGGTTCATCCCGACCGACGTCAAGATCGACCTCATCCGCCGCATCGCCGACGCCGGCTTCACCCGCATGGAGTTCGGCTCGTTCGTCAGCCCGAAGGCGATCCCGCAGATGCAGGACATGGAAGCGGTGATGGCCGGCCTGCCGCCGATGCCGAACGTCGCCGGGATGACGCTGGTCCCCAATGCCAAGGGGGCGCACCGCGCGCTCGCGGCGGGGGTGAAGAACCTCATCTTCGTCCTCTCCGTCTCCGAGGCGCACAACCAGTCCAACGTGCGCCGCTCGACCGACGCCTCCATCGCCGACCTCAAGGCGATGCTGGAGGAGATCGACCCGCTGAACGAGCTGACGATCCGCGTCGGCCTCGCCACCTGCTTCCACTGCCCGTTCGACGGCGTGACGGACGAGGACAAGGTGCTCGCCACGCTGGAGAAGATCATCCCGCTGCGCGAGGGCATGGAATACGCCATCAGCGACACGACCGGCATGGCGACGCCCGCGCACGTCAAGAGCCTGACGAAGCGGTGCATCGACACCTTCGGCGGCAGCGCGCGCTTCTGCTTCCACGGGCACGACACGGCGGGCTTCGGCATCGCCAACATTCTGGCGGCGATGGACGGCGGAATCCGCTCGTTCGACACCTCGGTCGCGGGCCTCGGCGGCTGCCCGTTCGCGCCCGGCGCGACCGGCAACATCCCGAGCGAGGACGTCGTCTACCTGTTCCAGCGCCTCGGCGTGACGACCGGCATCGACCTCGAGAAGCTGCTCGACGCCGGCACGATGATCCTCGCCGAGAGCGGCGTGCCGATGGCGAGCCACGTCCGCGCCATCCCGCGGGCCCGCCTCTTCGCCGACCTTCTCGGCATTCCGCCCAGCCAGGCTGTCGCGGCGTAACGCCTGATTTCGGACGGCGGGGCGAGGTCCTGCCGTCTCGCGGACATCCAAGGGGACCATGGCGGACGGCCACGCTACCGGCGGGGTGGTCCGCCGGACCTTGGACGACAGCCCTTCGCATGCTATTTTATCGTAGTAAATGTGAGTGGCTTGGCCATGAAGAACGTCAGTATCAGCCTGACCGACCAGCACGCCGCCGCCATCGAAGCCGAGCTGGCGAGCGGGGACTATGCCTCCGTGTCCGAGGTCGTGCGAGCGGCGCTGCGGGAGTTTCTGGATCGGCCGACCGGGCCCGACCTGAAGCAGATCGACGCCGATATCGCACGCTATCGCGCCGGCGCCACGCTGACCGGCGCTGACGCGGCGCGGCGGCGGATCCGGGCAGCGATCGCGGAATGAAGGCGCGCCGCCTCGTCCTCACCGACGAGGCCATCGAGGATATCGCCCGCTGGGGCCGCGTGCTGGCGCATGCCCGCGGCCGTGCCTTCGCGCTCGACTGGTCGGATGCCTTCCTCGACTGGCTGGAGGGGTGCGCGGCGCGGGGCGCCCAGCTCGGGACCGCGCACCCCGTCCATACCGCCTTCCGGACCTTCGGCTACCGCCGTCAGGCCACGGTCCTGGCGGAGTTCGCCGACGACGAGCTGCGCATCGTCCGCGTCTACTTCGCCGGCCAGGACTGGACGCAGTAGCCGCCTCCGTCCGGCGCCTGGTGAGGGGGAGGCACGCTCGCGTCGGGGTCGTTCACCGGTTACCCTCCCGTCGTTTCGGGGAGGCTGGGGCGGAAAGATCCCAGGGCGAAAGATGGAAGCGACGAACGACGTGTGGCTCGAGGCCGCGCTCAACGGGCCGTGGGGCAGGCACCGCCAGCCGGGAATTCCGGTCACCATCGCGGAGATCGTGGCCGAGGGGATCGCCTGCGCCGAGGCGGGGGCGGCCGTCATCCACCTTCACGCCTACGATGCTTCTACCGGGCTGCAAAAGGACGACTGGGAGATCTACGCCGCGATCTTCGAGGGGATCCGCGCGAAGGTCGACGTGATCGTCTATCCCTCGATCCCGCTGGCGGGCGACAAGGGGGTCGCGATCGAGGGCGGGGCGGCCGGGCGCTTCGCTGCCGTCTCCCGGCTGGCGGACGAGGGACTCATCGAGTGGTCCGTGGTCGATCCCGGGACGGCCAACCTCGCCCGCTACCGCGACATCGAGGGCGGGAGGGGCGGCTTCGTCTACCGCAACGACTTCGCCGACATCGACGAGGGCCTGTCGCTGGCCGACACCAAGCGCTTCCACCCGAGCTACGCGATCTACGAGCCGGGGTTCCTCAGGCTGGGCGCGGCGGCGGCGCGGCAGCGGCCGGGGATGCCCGCCCCGCTCTACCGGTTCATGTTCTCGGACGAGTTCACCTTCGGATTTCCGCCGAAGGGTTACGCGCTCGACGCCTATCTTGCGCTCCTCGCAGAGGAGGCGCCGGGGAGCCGGTGGATGGTCGCGGGCCTCGGCGTGGACATCGACCCGCTCGCCGAGCTGGCGATGGAGCGGGGAGGGGGCCTGCGGGTCGGTCTCGAGGACGCGCCCTTCGGGACCGGACGGAGCAATCTCGACTACGTGGAGGCGATGGTCCGCAGGATCGTTTCGAGCGGCCGGCGTCCGGCCAGCGCCGCCACCATCCGCGAGGCCATGGCGGCAGCCTAAGCCACGGCCGGTCGGCGAGCGGGCGCCGGCCCGATCAGCCGAGGGCTGATTGCGCCGCGAAAGAAGGAGGCTCCGGCGCCTGATCGTCGCCGGGTCCGAGCGCGGCGAGGATGCGGCTGCGGCTGACGGCGGCGATCTCGTCACGCGCTGCCGCCATCTCCTCCTCCGCGGTCGACGACAGACGGACAGTGAAGGCGGCGAGCACCGAAGCGAGATCGGGGTGGCGCACCAGCGCGACGATGAACGGAAATCCGAATTTCTCGCGATAGATCCGGTTGAGTTCGGCGAGACGGCTGCGCACCTCCCCATCGGGGACGAAAAGGCCGAGCCGCCCCTGCTCGCTCTGCGAGTGCGACGTCATCGCCTCCGGCGCGGGCGGGGCGAGTTCCGGGTGACCGCGGAGGACGGCGACGAGCTCGTCATGCGACAGCGCTCCGATCTCCACGCGCACCGCCTCCGCGAGTGCGTCCGGATCGCGGAAGGGCCGGCGTCGTGCGACGCGCGCGGCGAGCAGCGGGGAGCGTTCGATGAACGGCACGATCATCCCGGCGGCCGCCGCATCGTCCGCCTCGTTGATGGCTCCAAGAGTGATCCCGTCCGTCGGCATCGGCGCTCTTTCGTCTGAATGGAGCGCGAGGCTACGGGTCTCTCATGTTCTCAACTATGACAAAATCGGCGACGTGCCGTTCGAGAAATTCGAATGGCCGGCGGACTCACGCCGGGGCGGCACCGGTCGCCGCCATCCGCCGGGCGCGCACCTCCGCCAGCATGTCGCTCAGGACGCGTTCGACGATCTCGCTCGCGATCCGGCTGACGCGCGGCAGGCTGCGCCGCGTGCTGATGACGAGCGCGACCGACTGCGGCGAGGCGGTCCGGTCGGACACCGGCACGAAGACGAGGTGCCCGTCGAGGATCTCCGGCGCGGCGTCGAGTTCGGACGTGATCGCGACGTGGGTGCCCGCCGCGGCCAGATGCTTCACGAGCTGGAGCGAGTTCGTCGCGACCGGCGGCCCGCCCTCGGAGAACATCCAGCCGTGCCGGGCTTCCAGGATCCGGCGGATCGCGAGGGCGTGGCTCTGCAGGACGATCGCGTGGCGCGTCGCCTCCTTCAGCGTCGTGTCCGGCTCGGATGCCAGCGGGTGGCCGGGCGACACCACGCAGCCGAGCGGCAGCGTCTCGCTCCACACGGTGTGCAGGTCGCGGTTCGGGCGCACGTTGAAGGCGATGGCGAGGTCGATCTCGCCCTCGGTGAGTGCGTCCGGGACTCCGTCGGGGGGCATCACCTCGACGTCGATCTGCAGCTTCGGGAAGCGCTCGAACACCGCGCTCAGGATCCGCGGGACGACGCCGTTGACCATGGAGTCCATCGCCGCGAGGCGGACGTGGCCGACTTCCGAGCCCTGCATCTGCTTGATATCGGACCAGATGCGCCGTTCGTCCGCGCGCCAGCGCCGGGCGAGGACGAGGAAGCTCTCGCCGGCCGGGCTCAGCGCCATGCCGCCTGTCTGCCGCTCGAAGAGCTGCACGCCGAGCTTGTCCTCCAGCAGCACGATCTGGCGGTCGATCGCGGACGCGGAGATGCCGATCTCCCGCGATGCGGCCTGGATGGAGCCGGCCGCGGCAACCGCCTCGATGTAGAGAATTCCGCGGGGAACGAGGTGAAGAGCCATCGCGCACCGTTCTAATTTTCCGTACGCAGCGTCTCCAATTTTGTCATGGATGGCAATGCCCGGACACGGCAACTTCAATCCATCGAAATGATCCGCGGCCGACGTCGGACCGCGACCGGAACGTCACCGTCCCATAGGGAACCGCCGAGGTAGAACCCATGAACAAGATGCTTCTTCCCGTCGTCGCCGGCGCGCTCGCGGCGCTGACGTTTACTGCGCACGCCGAGACCATCCGCGTCGCCGGCAACTTCGCCACCGAGCATTCCTCCAGCCTCGCCATGGAGGTCTTCAAGAAGGAGCTCGAGGCGGCCACCAACGGCGCCGTCACCGTCGACGTCTTCCCCGCCCAGCAGCTCGGCGGCGCGGCCGAGAACGTGCAGGCCGTCAAGCTCGGCGCGGTCGAGATCATCTGGGTCGGCTCGGCCTACCTCAGCCGCACGGTTCCGGATCTCGCAGCCATCTCGCTGCCCTTCCAGTTCGCCGACCGAGCGGACGCCTTCGCCGTCGTCGACGGCCCGGTCGGGGAGGCGATCGACGGCAAGCTCGCCGACGAGGGCATGCTCTCGCTCGGCTACATGGAACTCGGCTTCCGCCAGCTAACCAACAACGTGCGTCCGGTGGCCTCCGTCGCGGACATCGACGGCCTGAAGATCCGCCTGCAGCCCAACGAGACCCACCTCGCCACCTTCCGCGCGCTCGGCGCCAACCCGGTCGCGATGGACGTGAAGGAGCTGTACTCCGCGCTCGAGCAGGGGGTCATCGACGGGCAGGAGAACCCGTTCGCCATCATCAACGTCGCCGGCTACGCCGAGGTGCAGAAGTACGTCTCCAACACCAACCACTTCTTCGACTTCATCTCCGTCGTCGCCAACCGCAAGAAGTTCGAGGCGATGGATCCCGAGACACAGGCCGCGATCCGCGACGCGATGGGCAAGGCGATCGCCTTCCAGCGCGAGCTCGCCGCCGAGCAGGACGCTGCGGCGCTGGACAAGCTGATCGCCGACGGCATGACCTACACGGAAGTGTCGCCGGAGTTCGCCGCGGCCCTGCGGGAGACGACCGCGCCGGTCGCCGCGGACGCCAAGTCCAAGCTCTCGCCGGAGATCGCCAGCCTGCTCGGCAGCCCCGCGGTCGGCCAGTAACGGCGAGGCGGGGTCCGTGGCGGGCATGAAGCGGATCGCGCTCGGGGTTCTGGCGGGCATCGACACCGGTGTCCGCCTCCTCGTCATCGGATGCGTCGCCGTGATGGTGACCGTGGTCTCGGCCCAGGTCGGGATGCGCTACCTCCTCAACTCCTCGATCGACTGGGCCGAGGAAGTCTCGCGCCTCGCCTTCGTCGCCACGGTCTTCCTCGCTATTCCGCTGGGCCTGCGGGACAGGGCGCACGTCGGGATCGACATCCTGGTGAGCCGCTTGCCCGCACCCCTGCGAGACGGCCTCGCCCGGCTCCTCGCGCTTCTGGCGGCCGGGATGCTCCTCGTCGTCTTCGCGACCGCGATCCGTGTCGCGGACGCCACCTGGTCGGAGCGGCTCGGATCGCTCGACGTCACGTCCAGCGTCTTCTTCGTCCCCGTCATCGTCAGCGCCCTCCATACGGCGCTGCACCTCCTCGCCGAGGCGATCTGGCCGACGGCGACCGCTACGCTCGTTCCGCCCGAAGGCGACGCCATCCTGGAGCAGCCCTCATGAGCCTCGTCGTGATCGCCGCCTTCCTCGGCCTCGCCATCCTCGGGATGCCGCTCGCCTTCGCGCTCGGCGTCTCGGCGCTCGCCGGCCTTCTGATCGCGGACTTCGACCTCGCGATCCTGCCGACCCGGCTGATGAACGCGGTCGATTCCTTCCCGCTGATGTCCATCCCGCTCTTCATGCTGACCGGAGAGCTGATGCTGAAGGCGGGGATCATGGACCGCCTGGTCGACCTCGCGAACGCCTTCATCGGGCGCATGCGCGGCGGGCTCGCCCAGGTCGCGATCGTCTCGGGCGCCGGCCTCGCCTCGGTCTCGGGCGCTGCCGTCGCCGACGCCTCCGCGCTGTCCTCCACACTGGTGCCGTCGCTGAAGAAGGAATACGGGCTCGGCTTTTCGGCCGGCATCGTCGCCGCCGCCGCCAACCTCGGGCCGATCATCCCGCCGTCGGGCGCGATGATCGTCTACGCCTACATGGCCGGGTCCAGCGTTTCGGTCGGCGGGCTCTTCATGGCGGGCGTGGTGCCGGGGCTGATCCTCTTCGCGGCGCTGATGGCGCTGTGCTCGCTGATCTCCTGGCGGCGCGGCTATCCGGTCACCGGCGCGCCGGTGTCGCTTGCCAACATCGCCCGGCAGCTGAAGCGCAACGGCCTCGTGATCCTTCTGCCGATCCTTGTGATCGGCGGTATCGTGGGCGGCGCCTTCACGCCGACGGAGGGGGCCGCCGTCGGCTGCTGCTACGCGCTCTTCCTCGGCTTCTGCGTGACGCGTCAGCTCCGGCTCGCCGACCTTCCGGACGTCATCGTGACGGCGGCGAAGACCACGGCGGTGGTCGGCGCGATGATCGCATTCGCCTCCACGGTGACGTTCCTCTTCACCATCGACATGCTCCCGCTGAAGCTCGCAGGTCTGGTCGGAGGGATCACCAGGGACCCGTTCGCCTTCCTGTGGCTGATCGCGGCGATGCTCCTGGTGGTGGGCATGTTCCTGGAATCGAACGCGGCCTACATCATGCTGGTGCCGCTCTTCCACCCGATCGCGGTCCAGTACGGGATCGACCCGCTGCACTTCGGCTTCCTGTTCGTCCTGAATCTCGTGATCGGCATGCTGACGCCGCCGGTCGGCGTGATCCTCTTCGTCGTCTGCGGGATCACCAAGGTCGACATGGGGACGCTGGTGCGCGAGAGCTGGCCGTTCATCCTCGCGATGTACGCGCTTCTCGCGCTCTGCATCGTCTTCCCGGGCCTCGTCACCGCGCTGCCCCGGGCGATGGGCTACTGATCGGCCCGGGCCACCACGCTCGCTGCGGCCGGGAACCGCCGGCCGGGGCCGACGCGGCGGGTCGCAGCGCAGCCTTCGGAGCGCGTGCCTACCCCGCGGTGCGGCCTCTGCGTGTCGCGCTGAAGGCGGCCGACACGAGGCCGAAGGCCGCCGCGACGAGGAAGGGCGCGACCGAGGACGTGCCCCACACCCGAAGGCAGAGCGCCGTCACGATCGCGCCGAGAGTCTGACCCGTCAGGCGGGACATTGCGAGCATCCCGGCCGCCGCTCCGCTCCGGCGCCAGGGCGCCTCGCCGAGCATCACGCGGTTGTTCGGCGTCTGCATCAGCCCGAAGCCGAAGCCGACGATCCACATGCAGGCGGCGATGAGCGCCGCGGACGAGAGCCCGGCGACGGCGAGATAGGCCGCGGCCAGAAGGATGAGCCCCGCCGCGCCGAGCGTGGCGGCGGAGATCCTATCGAGAAGGCGCGCCGACAGCGGCGCCGCGACCATCGTCCCGATCGGGATCGCGGTGACGACGAGGCCCACCGTGACGTGCGAGAAGCCGAACCGGTGTCCGAGATAGAACGGCAGCGCCACGAGGCCGATCATCTGCGCCGCGAAGGCGAACACGGACGTCCCGTAGCTTCGGAGGAGCAACGGGATGCGGATGAGGTCGAGCGGGATGATCGGCGCGACCGACCGCCGCGACAGCCAG
Source organism: Acuticoccus sediminis (assembly GCF_003258595.1). Taxonomy (NCBI): domain Bacteria; kingdom Pseudomonadati; phylum Pseudomonadota; class Alphaproteobacteria; order Hyphomicrobiales; family Amorphaceae; genus Acuticoccus; species Acuticoccus sediminis. The sequence continues at coordinate 44,314 of NZ_QHHQ01000011.1, read as the reverse complement.
ATGACCGCGAACCCGGCCGCGAGACCGATGGCGAGGTCGGCGAGCGTACGGCTGCCGACGTGTCCGCCCGTCACGTCGCCGACGGCGAGGAACAGCGCGCCGAAGGCGATGGCGCTGAGGACGCCGGAGGCCCAGTCGAACGGCCGTCCGGAGCGCTCGCTCGCCGGCAGGAAATAGAGGCCGATGGCGAGCGCTGCGAGACCGATCGGCACGTTGATCGCGAACAGCCAGCGCCACGAGCCGAGGGACAGCACCGCAGCCGCCACTGTCGGCCCGGCCGCCGCCGAGATCGCCACGATCGTCGCGTTCCAGCCGATGCCGCGGGACAGGAGGCGATGCGGCCAGACGAGGCGGAGCAGGGCGCCGTTGATCGCCATGATCGCACTCGCGCCGACGCCCTCGACGAACCGCCAGGCCGTCAACGCGCCGAGCGAGTCGCTCGCGACGCAGCCGACGGACGCGACGACGAATATGATGAGCCCGGCCGCGAAGACACGGCGATAGCCGATGATCTCGCCGAGGGCGGCCAGCGGCAGCAGCAGCATGATGATGGCGATCTGGTAGGCATTGATGATCCAGACGGACTGGGCCGGATCCGCGCCGACTTCCGCTGCGATCGTCGGCAGCGCGATGTTGGCGATGGCGCTGTCGAGCACCGCCATGACGAGGGCGAGCCAGACGGCGGCCATCGCGTAGTAGCGCCGCGGCGCGGGCAGCCCGTCCCGCTCCTCCTCGCCGGCGGGGGCGATCCTCTTGTCGATAAGGTCCATCAAGGTGTGTCCGGTGGCCGCGGTCGGGCCGGGGCAGGAAGTGCTCGTGTGTCAGTCCGGTGCAATAGCACGGATCTGGAGCGGCGCGCTGGTTTGGAAAGCCGTGCGTGGCGGATTCGCCCATCCGGCGCCCTGCCCAGTTGAACCGATACCGTCTGCGCCAGAGGTCCGCCGGGGGGTTCAGGACCCGAGCACAGGTTGCCCGGTCTTGACGGAGGCGCAGAATATGCGCCTTAGCGGCTCGGTTAACTCCACGAACCGATCAAGGCTATCCCGGCCTTCCCTCGATCAGTGGCCAAGGGCGCGGGCGGCGACGCAGAGGTCCTGGATCGCGAGGCCGGTGCTGTCGAAGATCGTGCGTTGCCGTGCGCTTTCGCGGCCGGTGACCTTGCCCGCGAGAAGGTCGCCGAGAAGCACGGCTTCGGCTTCGGGCACACCCTCCATCTCACCGAGCGTGGTGGATTGCTCGATGCTGTCGACCACGAGCCGGGCACCTTTGATCAATGCGGGGTTGAGCTCGCGTTTGCCGCGCGTGTCGGCGCCCATCGCATTCACATGGGTTCCGGGGCGGACCCAATCGGCGGGGAACAGGGGTGCCGTCGCCGGGGTGATTGTGATGAGAACATCTGCCGCGCGCACCGCATCCTCCGGCGAGGCGGCCTCCGCCGCGATTCCACGCGCTTCAAGGCGGATGCGCAGATCCTCGATACCCTCGGCGTGTCGGCCCGAGAGGAGGATCCGCGAAAACGGCCGGGCCAGGAGCGCCGCCTCGACCTGACTGGCCGATTGCTTGCCGGTTCCGATGATCGACAAGGTCGTCGCGTCTTCACGCGAGAGCGCGCGGATCGCGATGGCTCCGACTGCGGCGGTGCGCGCCTCGGTCAGCCAGTTGGCTGCCACGGCGCCGATCGGCCGGCCCGTATCGCGCTCGAAGACGAGGGTGGTGGACTGGTGATTGTCCGGCCGCCCCGGGTGCTCCATGTTGCCGGGCCAGTAGCCGCCCGCCTTCAGGCCGACGATGCCAGCGGAGGACAGCTCCGCGGACTTTACGCCGAAGGTGCCTCGCCCGGCCGCCACGCCCTCACGCACGGTGGGGAAGAGACGCGCCTTGCCGTTGGCGAGGTCGCGGAAGGACGCCTCGACGGCCTCCACGGCATCGATCAGGCTAACCCGCGCGCGGGCCTCGGTTTCGTCGATCACGATCATGGGTAGAAATTCCGTCTGCGCACGATCCACCCGATTCTGCGTCCGGCCGCCTGGAGATATGCGTGCTCGTTCGTTGGTGAGGTCCGTTCAGGCGAAGCCGGGAAGCGCCGAGAGGCGCGCGAAGAGAGGTGACGCCGCATCCGCGTACGTCTCCATGATCGAAGAGTGATTTTCGCACGGGGCGACGAGGAAGTCCGCCTCTACCCCGGCGAGCTGGCACTTTTCCGCGTAGAGGGCGGACTGGGCGATCCAGCCGGGGCTTTCCGCACCGCCGACGACGATGTCCATCGCCACGCCCTCGGGCGGGTCCATCGCCATAGGGCTGAGGGCGGCGACGTCGCCGGGATCGAGTCGGATCTCCTCGTTCACCGAGATGGCGGGGACCGGCGTCAGATCGAAGATACCGCTGACCAGAACGAGGCTTCGGACGGAGCCGGCGGTGCGGGCGCGGTGCTCGGGCGCGCTCATCGCCGCGGCGAGGAGATGCGCGCCCGCGCTGTGGCCAGAGGCGATGACACGGCTGGCGTCGAACCCGTGCCGCCCGGCGAGGCCTGGGAGCGCGGCGAGGAGATCGGCCGTCTGAGCTATAATTTCGCGCAGCGTGGCAGCGGGACAGAGCTGGTAGTTGGCGACGAGGACCGTGGTTCCGATCTCGACCAGCGGCGCGGCGACGAAGCTGAAGTCCCGCTTGTCGCGCCCGCGCCAGTAGCCGCCGTGCAGGAAGAGGTGCGCCGGGCCGCCGGGCGTGCCGGGGAACAGGTCGAGTGTGCTCTCGGGGCGCTCGCCATAGGCGATGTCGCCCGCGAAGGCGAGGCGCTCGCGGGTCGCCGCGCTTTCGGCCTCGGCGCGCTCACGGTAACGGGCCGAGTCCGGGGTTGTGACACGCGGGTTGTACTGCCACTCGTGGTCGCGCGCGCTCATGCGGCGACCTCGCGCGCCATCAGGTGATCCCAGAGCTGTCGGCGGTAGTGGGTGAAGGCCGCGCTCTCGCGGATCTCCTCGCCACGGCCCGCGCGGGGGCGTGGAATGTCGATGTCGATGATCGTCGCGATCCGTCCCGGCCGCGCCGACATCACGACCACTCGGTCTGCGAGCATGATCGCCTCGTCTATCGAGTGCGTGACGAACATGATCGTCTTCTGCATCCGCTCTGACAGGGCGAGCATCTCGTTCTGGAGGATTTCGCGCGTCAGGGCGTCGAGCGCGCCGAATGGTTCGTCGAGGAGGAGGATGTCCGGGTCGACGGCAAGGGCGCGGGCGATGCCGACGCGCTGCTGCATGCCGCCCGACATTTGCCGCGGGTAATGATCGGCGAAGGCGGAGAGACCGACGGTCTCCAGCGCAACGCGGATGCGCTCGGCCTGTTCGGCCTGGGCCACGCCGCGTGCGTCGAGCGCAAAGGCGATGTTGCGAGCGGCCGTCAGCCACGGCAGGAGCCCGTACTGCTGGAAGACGAAGCCGCGCTCCGGGCCGGGGCCGCGTATCTCCCGCCCGTCGATCGTGACGGTGCCGGCCGACCGTTCCTCGAGGCCCTGGACGATCCGCAGCATCGTTGTCTTGCCGCAACCGGACGGGCCGACGATGGTGATGAACTCACCCGCTGCGACGTCAAGGCTGAAGCCGGACAGGGCCTCGACTGTCCGCCCCTGGCGATCGACGAAAGTCTTGCACAATCCGGAGATGGAGAGGGTCTTCATGTCAGTCGACTCCGCGGGGCCGGGCATCCTCCGGCCGCAAGGGGGGACCGCGGGCCGAGATCGCCCGCGGCAGTCAGATCGTTCGGTTCAGTTCTCGAACCGCCCGAGCTCGTCCAGGACTTCCATCAGGATCGACTGGTCGAGCACGGCCTCGACCGGCAAGACCTTCGACTGCATCCCGGCGTCGACGTTCAGCTGCTGCATGTACGTCGCGGCTTCGTCGCTCACGATGCCGTTCGGGTTCCAGATGCCGCCGGTGTAGAAGTCGTAGTAGGCGGCGAGGTCTTCGTCGGAGAAGTCGAAGTGCGCCTTGGCGATCTCGAGCGCCTCGGCCTCGTTCTCGAAGATGAAACGGGTGGCCAGCAGCTCGGCGGTGACGAAGCGCTTGAGGACGTCGCGGCGCTCCTCGATGCTCTCGACCGACACGTCCCACGGCAGCATCACGTAGTTCGGCAGTGCCTCGCCGACGACGGAGAGCATGTCGATCCCCTCGGCGCGGTCGGCCTGGGGCGAGTAGGAGGCGACGGTCGCGTCGACAGTGCCCGCGAGGATCGCGTTGCGCCGCGCGCTGGAGCCGGACACGGCGACCCAGTTGATGGTGTCGATCTCGTCCTGCGGCACGCCAGCGTCACGCAGCAGCGCGAGGATGACGACGTGCGGCAGCGAGCCGGGGCTGGAGACGGCGATGTTCTTGCCGACGAAGTCCTCGATCGACTCGATCCCCGCGTCCGGCCGCACCCAAAGCGCGTAGTGGAGGCCGGTGGCGATGCCGCCGATGGTGCGCGCCTCGGCTCCGCGGCCGATGGCGATGAGCGTCTCGGCCATACCGGCTTCGATGATGTCCGACGAACCGGAGATCAGGCTGCGGATGGGGATCGAGGAGTCGGCGATGTGGTCGAACGAAACCTCGAGGTCCTGGTCGGCGTAGAAGCCTTTGTCCTGCGCGACGAACTCCGGGAGGCTGACGAACATCTTCGCCGGAAGGGCGACCGACAGGCGGTCAGCGGCGCGGGCGGCCGGCGCGCTCAGGGCCAATGTCGCGATGGCCGCGGCGAACGCCATGCGCGCGAGTGTGCCTTTGGTCTTCATCAGTCGTCTTCCTCGGTATGGGATGCGAAGCAGGGGCGAGCAGGGGTCAGCGCCAGGCACCGAGGCGGTCCTCGACGATCCGCACGACGGCGGTCAGCACGTTCCCGATGATGGCGAGGACGAACACCGGCACGAAGGCCTTCGCCGTCTCGAACTGGTTGGTGTAGTTGATGATCAGCCCGCCGAGGCCGGCAATGGACGTCAGGAACTCCGCGACGATCATCGCGATGATGCCGCGGGAGACGGCGAGGCGCATGCCGGACGCGATGTACGGCGTCGCCGACGGCAGGACGATGCGACTGAAGCTCATCCACGGGCCGGCGCCGAACGCCTTGCCGATGTCGAGATAGCTCTTTTCGACGTTCCGCACGCCGGCCAGCGTGTTGATGATCACCGGGAACACCGCGAAGAGCGCGATGATGATGACCTTGGCGGTAAAGCCGATGCCGACCCAGAGCATCAGGATCGGCACCAGGGCGATCAGCGGCATCGAGTAGAGCGCGTTGATGTAGGGGTCGAGCGCGACCTCGGCCGTGCGGTTCACGCCCATGATGACGCCGATCAGCATGCCCACGGCGGCGGCGATGGCGAACCCGACCGCGAAGGCCAGCATGCTCTCGCCCGTCGCCGAGAAGAGTTCACCCGTGACGGCGAGCTCCCACGTCGCGACGAGGACCTGGCTCGGCACCGCGACGAGGAGCGGGTTCGCCTGGCGGCCGAAGATTTCCCACAGGCCGAGGATGAGGACGGCGGTCCCGATGCGCACAAGCGTGTCGCGTCCCATGGTCGGCCGTTTGCGGGCAGTGCGGGCCGGTTCGGTGAGGTTGGGCTGTGCCACGTCGGTCATCGAGCGTCCGGAAATTCTGAGCGTGTCACTAGCGTATCCTCGACTTACAGCATGTCAACCATACTGTCTGACAACATGACACGAGGGGACAATCGCGCTATGAGTCGGGCAAGGGGAGAAAACGCCGCATGAACAAGATTCAGCGCATCGCCGCACCGGTTCGCGAGCAGGTGGAGCAGCACCTCCGAGCCGCGATAGAGACCGGGGATCTGCCGCCCGGCGCCCGACTGATCGAGCGCGAGCTCTGTGAATCGTTTGGGGTCAGTCGCCCGCTGGTGCGCGAGGCGCTGCGCCGCCTCGAATCGGATGGGCTGGCTGTTTCATTGCCCGTTGGCGGCATGTGCGTCACGCGGCTTAGCCTGGACGATGCGCTCGAGATCTACGCCGTGCGTAAGGAGCTGGAGGGCCTCGCCGCGGCGGAGTTCACGCTTCATGCCACCGAGGACGAGCGCGCCCGTCTCAAGACAATTGTCGGCGACCTGCACGCGGCGCTCGACGCCGGCGGAGGTCGGCCGCTGATCGATGCCAAGAACGCATTCTACTCGATCATGGCGCGCGGTTCGGGCAATGCGTTTCTGGCGGGGGTCCTGTCCAACATGCACGGACGCATCCGCCTGCTGCGCGGGACGTCGTTGTCGACGCCCGGGCGCAGCGCGTTGATGGTGGCCGAGCTGGCCGAGATCGCCGACGCCATTCTGGCGCGCGATCCGGTCCGGGCGCGAGTGCTGGCCGAGACGCATGTCGCAAACGCCATGGCGGCGACGCGGACGTCGCTCTCGGCCGAGGACGTCGGCGATACCGAGCCCGCTGGGGCTGCGAGGATTGCCTGAGCTGCGCGCGGCTGGTGGCCGGTCTGTCGGACACGTGCCCCGACAGACAATCCGGATAAAGGCCGCCGGAATGGACGACTAGACCACCACCGGCAGCATGATTCCGGATAGGTGGAGGCCGATCGAGACGCCGGCGATTTTCATGTGGTCTTTTCCGTCGGAGTCATTTGCGCAGCAAAGGAGCGCTTTCGATCGCGAAGCACAACAAGTTGGACCCAGTGGCTTGGTCGGTGCCGACGATCGCCGAAAGGGCACTTCTGTCGCGCCGAACGGCCGCAAAAGGTTCCGCCCGCAGGGTTCACTCTACGACCTATCCACCGCCGCTGTCCTTGGAGGCAGCAGCGCGGGGGCAGTGCCCTCCGGCACGATCCCGGCGGGGGTCGCCAAGCGGAGCGTCCCAGGCTGCGTCCGGGCCCTTGGGCGCGTTGCTTTCTGCAATTTCAACGGGTGGCGTACGTCGCCGAGATGTCATGCGGACCAGTCCAGGCGTTTGGTGCGACGGTCGAGCGGTCATCCTCACGTGACAACGGCCGGAGGCATCTACGCGCATCCTCCGCCCGCTAACTCGATGGTATAGTTCGCGTGCCGCACACGGAAATTGATGCCGTGCCCCCTACATGCGCTGGGCGCATAATGAGAATTATGGAACCAGTATACGGATATGACCCACTAAGAAGGCATTCCGAGCGGAACAGATGCGTGCAGGTGATTGCGGCGATGGTATTCGGCACGCAAACGATCGCGCCGGTCGGCATGCTGGCGGGCCCGGGCAACGCCTGCGTGCGGAAAGCCTTGACGCGGCTGACGCGCTCCACCAACGAGGTGAACACCTCGAAGAACGCGCGTTGATGGCGAATGCGATACGCCGGGAGGAATCGGCGCGGAGTTCCGGTGATCTTCGCATTCTTCGAAGCGTTCGCCGCACTCCCTCCGAAGCCGGAACATCGCCGCGCTTCTCGCAAGCCATGCCAGGGTACTCGAACTCCACGAGTTGGAGGTGCAGGCAACGTCGCCGTCGTCTACGACACGGCTGCCGCCACCCGTGGATACCTCTACGGGTGCTCGGCCGGCCCTGACGCCATCGAGCGAAAAGCACGGCACATCCACGTCATCGCGGACACTATGTTAGCGATCAGGACCAGAAGCACACCCTATAGGCCTTCCCGGGATATATGAGATTGAGGAAGACTATATTAGCAGCGATATATCCTTCCGGCTCTCGAACGCTGGCACTCCTGAGCTATTCAAGAGGCAAAAGCCACGAAATCTGAGGCGGAAAGATCCGCAGTATCGAAATCGGACACTACGGCCAGTACATCGCTGCCGGCGCGGATACCGTCAACAGTGATGTTCAGGTCTGCGAAGGTCAGGCCGTCTTGCAGGCCGAAACGATCGGTGCCGACGAGGAAATCTTCGATCAGGTCGTAGCCGGTGCCCTTGGAGAGGACGAAGAGGTCGGCACCCTCGTTGCCGGTGACAGTGTCGACGCCCGCGCCACCGATGAGGGTGTCGTTGCCCTCGTTCCCGGCGAGGATATCGGCCCCGTTGCCGCCGAAAATCGCGTCGTTCCCATCTTGGCCGGCGAGGGTGTCTGCTCCGTCGCCACCGGTCATCGTGTCGTTGCCGCCGCCACCAAACAGGCCGTCGTTGCCGCGACCTCCCGCCATATCGTCGTTGCCGCGGCGGCCAGTCAGGCGGTCGTTGCCAGCGTCGCCGCCCATCCGGTCATGGCCACCCCCGCCAAAGAGGATGTCACGCCCGTCGCCGCCGGACAGGTCGTCGTCGCCAAGCTGCCCCCCGATTGTATCGTTGCCCGCTTCGCCGGACAGGGTATCGTTGCCCTCCGCCCCATAGAGGCGATCGTCGTGGGCGCCGCCTGTCAGGACATCGTTGCCGCGGCGGCCGGCCAGCAGGTCGCTGCCGTCGCCACCGTACAAGTCGTCCGCATCGGCGCCTCCATAGATTGAATCGTTGCCGGCGCCGCCGACAATCGTGTCACTGCCACCGTAGGCCTCCACCACGTCGTTGCCGGCACCGGCGTCGATGTAGTTCGGGGCGTCGTTCAGGGTGATGACGTCGTCACCGTCCGATCCGCCACCGCCAGAGGCGTACGCAGGTGAAAGGATCGTTACAGTAGCGCCAGAGTAGCCGAGATTGCCGTCGCGAATCGCGTATATGAAAGCGTCATAACCGGGGAAGTCGGCGCCGGGGTAGTAACGAATCGTCCCGTTATCTTGTAGCACAGCCTCGCCATAGAGCCCGGTGGTTTCAACGGCGACGGCCAATGGATCACCGTCCGGGTCAGAGTCGTTTGCCAGCACATCAACAGTGACGAAACGGGACGTCTCCTCGATGACCACTTCATCGTCGACCGCCTGCGGCGCGCCGTTTTCAAACCCTATAGGGTAGGCTTCGTCGGCAAGATCCAGATAGTTGAAAGCCCCTTTAACCGTCATTTCGATAACCGGATCGGGCCCGACAAAGCCATCATGGTTCGGATTTCCGAAGATGGCCTTGACGTTCACCGTATTGAGTTTGTCGGTTGGGTTGTCGTTATCAATATCTTCGCCGGAAATTCCTGTTTCGTAGTAGGTTGTAATGTCCACTCTGCCGAAGGAAGATCCGTATCCGAAATAAGAATCGTCAGCCGAGACGTCAAAAACGTGAAGATCATATCCGTTCGTGACTTGAGATTCAACTTTATCATCAACGCTCGACCCAACCGCCGAATACGCCATCGTCAACGTGGCGGAATTCGAAATAATTCCGGCAATCTCCAAACGCAGTGTTTGTTCGCCCGATCGATTGACTGCGAAGGAGTCGAACCACCAATCGTCGATAGGTGTGTTGTCGGTTAGATTGAAAAGGCCAACGTAAAGATCTGCGGTGTCCCCTTCGTAAAGAACGAGGCCTGGGTTCGTGGCCCGGGAGATGGTCGTCCAATCAATGTCTTTTGCATCAAAATTATACTCACTATATAATGAGCGGCCGATGCGGAGGTACGCGCCGAATTCGACGTCAAATCCTTTGAAATCAGTGTAATATTTAACAATATCGTCGAAGTAGTTCACAGTCTCTCACTTGCCGCTAATTTATCCATAAGTGATTGATGTTTATACGAGCGGCACCGGCTTGCCAAGCAGTCACCCCGACTGGACCTCGACCGCCCGGGGGCGGTCGTTTGGAAGAGATGTAACGAAGGGGCACGTGGTCGCGGCGCGTTGGTCGCCCGAGGGGCCGATATCGACCCCCCACGGCGAGGACGTGGAGGACGGTGCCGTCCCTGTGGACGACCCTGTACTCCGCTGGCTGAAAGGTGATCGAGACCGCACCGCCCCTTCGATCCCGCGCGTGACCATGGCGAGATCGTCCGGATGGATGCGGCCCCTGAATGCCTCGAAAGGGACCGGGTTGACGTTGAGGTCGAGATCCAGAATCCGGTAGCACTCGCGCGATCCTCGCGAGAGCAGCGTGCGGGTGTTCCAGCGATGACTTCCCATGCGCCCGATCCGCTGACCCCTCACCATCCAGCTGTTGGTCTCGCGCAGCGCCTCGACGAGCAGCGCGCACTCGAACGAGACCGTGGCCCGCAAGGCCGGCATGGACATCAGCGACACGCACTGGCGCGTGAAAACCGTCCGCCCGGGAGCCGATTCGAGATAGAGGATGCCGATCGTCTGCTCCTGATGGATGAGCGGCTGGCCGAGCAAGGCGATGCCGCGCTCGAGGGCGGGATCGCCTCCGTCCAGGAAGGCGGACCCTTCGGGATAACAGGCGTCGAGCGGCGCCTCCTCTAACTCGGCGCAGAAGCCGAGCCCGAAGCGCGTGTCCACTGCCACGGCGCGCGCACGCCCCTGTCGCCGAGCGGGAAGGTCCCACTCCTGCCCCTGCAGGTCTCCGAGATCGTATCGAAGCTCCTCTCGAAGGAGCCGGGAGACCGGTACCGGGCGAGCGTCCCGAAGGCGCGATTAAGCGGAAACCGAAGTGAGCATCAGGATCGGGTGGCGCCCAAGCAGATCCAGAGCACGGTGACGTCTCTCAGCCGTCGGGTTGCCGCGACAGAATTGAACGGCAAGTGTGCAGTTCTGTCAGTGATTTCCTCGAGGCGACCTCCTACATCTGAGGGGACTCACGTCTCGTGCTGGAGAGCGGATTCACGTATGCGGATTTTGGTACTCGGTGCCGGCGGCATCGGAGGATATTTCGGCGGGCGCCTCGCCGCCGCTGGCAGAGACGTGACGTTTCTCGTTCGCCCTCGCCGTGCCGAAATGCTTCGCGAGCGAGGATTGTCGATCAGCAGTCCTTTGGGGGACGTCCATCTGGCGATGCCGAGCCTGGTCACGGCCGATCAATTGGCACAGCCCTACGATCTCGTGATCCTGAGCTGCAAGGCCTACGATCTGGAAGACGCCATGCGCTCCCTTGCGCCCTCGGTCGGAAGCGAGACTGCGATCCTCCCGCTTCTGAACGGGGTCGCGCATATCGAACTGCTCGAGCAGCAATTCGGCGCTTCCGCCGTCCTCGGCGGGACCTGCTATATTTCGACCACCGCCCAACCCGACGGCACGATCGTTCATATGAACGACATGCACCGCCTGACGCTGGGCGACCGCACTGGCGTAACCTCCTCGCGGGTGGAGGCGATCCACCGCCAGCTGTCCGGAGCCGGCTTCGACGCGGTGCTCAGCGACAGGATCGTCCAGAACATGTGGGACAAGTGGGTCTTTATCGCATCGAGTGCCGGGATGACCTGCCTCATGCGGTCGTCGATAGGCGACTATGTTTCGGCGGGTGCCACGTCGCTGGCGAGTCAGCTTGTCGACGAATGTGTTTCGGTCGCGACTGCTGCGGGCCATTCGCTTGATGACGCTGAGGTCGCGAACGTTCGGTCCTTCGTCACCAAGGCAGGATCGACCATCAAGACGTCGATGTTGCGCGATATCGAGAATGGTGCACCGATAGAAGCGGATCAGATCATTGGCGACATGGTGCGGCGGGCGGCATCGTTCTCGCTGCCCACCCCGATACTCTCGGTGGTCCAAGCGCACCTGAAGTCGTACGAGATCGGTCGCGCGCGACGTCTTGCGGCATGAGGCCAGGGCAGACACTGATCAAACCTGGCCGGAAGGGCTGGCGACCGGCCCAGTCGATCCGATCCGACAGCGGTCGCGACTGAGGTTTATCCGAACTCTCCCACAACGCTGGTATTGGACCGACCAAACCGAGGCGGGTCCCGTTTCCGCGCCCTGCTCAGCCCTCGTCCTGCCACCTGCGCAGATCGGTCCGGTCATGATAGGCTGTGCGCTCGGGTGTGGTTATGAGCTCTATCGTCGTGCCCCAGGCACGAGCTGCTGGGCAAACCCCTCCAGCGCTGCAATCATGATCGCGCTCAACTCCGATGTTGACGCTGAAACTACGGCGAGGCCAGGTCTCAGGGCTGGTCGAAATCCGTGGCGATCGAGATGTCGCGCCAGGCGTCAATATCGCTGCGGAACGCGGCCAGCTTCCGCTCGGCGATCGCGTGCGCGGCCGGGCCGAGTGGCAGATGAAGCGGGGGCGCCTCGGCGTCGACCGCCTGCAGGATCACCGCAATCGCCTTGTCGGGATCGCCCGCCTGATTGCCGTTGTTGGTTTCGCGATAGTGCCTGCGCGAGCTCGCCGCATATTCCGGCATCTCGTTGGCCGCCATCGCAATCGAGCGGCCCAGAAAATCAGTGCGAAACGGGCCAGGTTCGACAATCATCACCTTGATGCCGAACGGTTTCAGCTCGCCTGCGAGCGCCTCCGAAAGGCCTTCCACGGCAAACTTGGCGGCATTGTAGTAACCTGCTCCACCGCTGCCCGCGATGCCGGCGCCGGAGGACATGTTGACGATCGTTCCGCTCTTGCGGCGCAGGACAGGCAGAGCGGCTCGCGTGGTCTCGATCAGGCCGAAGACGTTCACCTCGAACATCGTCCGATACTCCTCGGGCGTGCCTTCCTCGATCGCGCCGAACAACCCGTAACCGGCGTTGTTCACGAGCACGTCAAACCCGCCGAAAGCCTCGTCCGCCCGGGCGACCGCTGCCTTGGCGGAGGCCGCATCCGTCACGTCGAGCGGCAACGTGATCATTCGGCCGGCGAAGGGTGCCGCCATCTCTTCGAGTGATTTGGCATTGCGAGCGGTCGCGATGACCTGATCGCCGCGCAGTGCCGCGGCCAGGGCGAGGCGCCGGCCGAAGCCGCTCGAGCAGCCAGTGATGAGCCAAGTCTTCATTGGTTCTTTTCCGAATTGCTTCAGACGGCGCTCGGCCGTCCGTACCAGGGACGTGAGATTTCCAGGGTCGCGGGATTGGCCGCGGTCGACCAATCCCTTTCTCCAAACCGGGGCCCGGCGGAGCCTGCTGCCGCACCGGTCGCAGGCAACTGGTCTCGGCCGTTGCTGCAATCTGGGTACTTATATTTGTTCTGTGAGTGACAGCGATGTATTCCCGCCGTTCATTTTTGTGAGGGTGTGAGATGGAATGGAGCGACGTCCGAATCTTTCTCGCGGTAGCGCGTGCCGGGACGCTCGGCGGCGCGGCGCGCGCCCTTCGGATCAGCCATCCGACGGTCGGGCGACGGATTCGTGCCCTCGAGCAAGCGGTCGGCCACTCGCTGTTCCAAAGGACGGCGGACGGGCTCGTACTGACAGAGGAGGGCAACGGCATCGTCGCGCTGGCGGAACAGATGGAGGAAGGCGCCGTTGCGATGGAGCGCCGCCTTGCCGGTCAGGAGCAGAATCTCAAGGGCAATCTGCGCATTTCATCCGCGGACTGGTTCGGGGCGTACGTCCTGCCGCCGATCCTGGCTGATTTCTCGCAAGCCTACCCGAATGTCGATGTCGAGATCCTGACCGGCACACGCCTCTTCAACCTCGCCCATCGTGAGGCTGACGTGGCATTTCGCATCGTTCCTTTTGACGCTGCCGACGTGGTTCAGCGACGGCTCTTCCGCCTTGAGTATGGCGTTTACATCGCGGAAGAAGCGCCGGAGCCGGTATATGGCGACGGAACCGGCTTTCGGCTGATCACCCACGACACTTCCACGGGCCATTTTCCTGACATCGCGTGGCTCATCGAGAGCTTCCCGAACGCGCGACCGGTCCTGCGATCGAACAACCGCAACGTCCAGGGGCGCATGTGCAGAGAAGGCGTGGGAATCGCTGTCCTGCCCCGCGTGGTCGGCAACCAGATCCCGGGGATCCGTAGCCTGGACCTGCCGACGCCGCCGCCGGCGCGAGACATCTGGATGGGATATCACCGGGACCTGCGGCGTCTTCAGCGCCTGCGTGCCTTCATCTCCACGGCATCCAACTATCTCGTGAACGCGACCGCATGATGCGCGGCCTCGCAACGCCTCAACCGCCCCCTTGTGTTTCTTAGTGATCACTACATATTATGCCCGAGCGACGGCGCACGGGGCTTTCTATGAACACCAAGAAAAAGCGGCCTCCCGGTCGGCCACGCGCGTTCGATCCGGAGGACGCCCTGGCGGTGGGGCAGCGGCTGTTCCATGCACGTGGTTTCGAAGCGGTCGGGCTGGCAACGCTGACCGAGCAGCTGGGGATCAATCCGCCCAGCTTCTATGGTGCGTTCGGCAGCAAGCTCGCCTTCTTCGAGAAGGTGCTCGCGCGATATGTGGCGACCGCGCTGCCGGTCGACCGGATCCTGTCGCCGGACCGGCCCCCCGTCGAGGCGCTGTCGGAGCTGCTCGAGACCGCGGCGCAGACCTACGCCGCGGATCCGAAGGCAAGAGGGTGCCTCGTCCTCGAGGGCGCGCGCGGTAGCGAGACTGCCGAAAACGTGCGGGTCGCACGGTCGGTAGCGCAACAGGCCCGGGCGAATATCCGCCAGTTCGTGGCGGCGACGCATCCGGACGAGGCGGACGCCGTAACGGACTATGTGACCAGCATCATGTCGGGGCTTTCCGCCAGTGCGCGTGAGGGCATGGACGCCGTTCGTCTCGTCCTGATCGCCAGAACGGCAGCGAGCGCCCTCGAAAGACTGCTCGGTTCTCGTACGACTGTCACACCTCGCTCCGAGGAACCGGAGTCCGAGGCGCGGCGGTGAGCCTCCCGCGCGGAGGCATCGACAAGAATTCCTGCGCTGAACGGCGCGGACGCTAACCTGGGAACAGTGCCATGAACACTTCCGCTCTCGGTCTCGCCGGCAAGCGAGCGCTCGTTACCGGTGCAGCGCGCGGCATCGGCGCGGCCATCGCGCTGAAGTTGGCCGAAGACGGCGCCGACGTCGCCATCACCTACGCGAGATCAGCCGAAAAGGCCGAGGCTCTCGCCGCCGAGATTCGCGCCCTGGGCCGCAGGGCCATCGCCATCCAAGCCGACGCCGCCAGTCCTGAAGCCGCGAAGGCGGCGGTCGAACAGACCGTCGCCGCCCTCGGCGGCCTCGACATCCTGGTCAACAACGCGGGCGTCCTCATCGCGGGGGCATTCTCCGCGCAGTCGCTGGAGGAGATGGACCTGCAGCTGAACGTCAATGTGCGCGGCGTTTTCGTGACCACCCAGGTTGCGCTCGAACACATCCCGAACGGTGGCCGCGTCATTACGATCGGCAGCAATGCGGGTCTGTCCGTCCCGTTCGCGGGTATCGCAGTCTATTCGGCCACCAAATCCGCGATGGAGAGCTTCACCCGTGGTCTCGCCCGTGAACTCGGCCCTCGCGACATTACAGTCAACCTGGTCCGTCCCGGTCCAATCGACACCGACATGAACCCCGCCGACGGCCCTCTCGCGCCTTCCATCCTCCCGAGCCTCTCGATTGCCCGCTACGGCAAGACCCGGGAGGTCGCCGAGGCGGTCGCCTTCCTCGCCGGACCTGGCGCCGCCTACGTTACGGGTTCGGGCATTCTCGTCGACGGCGGCATCAGCGCCTGAGTTGCCGCACGAGGGGCGACCGGCCTCGGGGTGCCTCGCACTCACGGCACAGTCGACCGGTGCGCTGACCCCAGCCGCCCCACGACACGGGGTAAGGCGTTGGTAGTGCCTGCACTAAAGGTCGGTGTGCGACGGGCCGCCCCGAAAGCAATCCGCGGTCGATTTCACCGTCGGGGTCGGATTCTGCGAGGTGTCCGCCTCGCGCGTCCCATGCCAGGCGTCGTAGGCGGCCTGCATCCGCAACCAGGGTGCCGCACCATCGCCAAGTAGCTGGCCCAGGCGGGCTGCAGCGTTGGCCGCGACCGGCTTACGTTCGCCGCTGAGGCCTTAAGGACGCCGAGAGAGACCGCGGAGCTGCGCGGTCTCGACCTTACCCTCGCCCACGACAGGGATCGGATCCTCTGACCGGTCAGATGTGGTGACAGCTCGCGAGCCGTCCTGCCACGGCACGCAACTCCGGCCGTTCCGTCTTGCAGCGATCAGTCGCCATCGGGCAGCGCGGGTGGAAATGACACCCTGGGGGTGGGGCAAGTGGTGAGGGGATCTCTCCGCGGATCGGCTGGAAGCCACGCCGGGTGAGCGAGATCCGTGGCATCCCCTCGAGCAGCATGCGCGTGTAGGGGTGGGCCGGCTCCGCGAACAGCCGGGCGGTGTCGGCGAGCTCCACGACCCGGCCGAGATACATGACCGCCACCCGGTCGCACAGGTGACGGATCACGCCGAGATCGTGACTGATGAAGATCATCGACAGCCTGCTCGCCGCCCGGATGTCCATCAGGAGGTTCACGATCTGCGCCTGCACCGAGACGTCCAGCGCGGCGACGGCCTCGTCGCAGATGAGGAGCTCCGGATTGACCGCGAGGGCGCGGGCGATGCCGATCCGCTGGCGCTGGCCACCGGAGAACTGGTGCGGGTAGCGGCCGAGCGCTTCGGGGCCGAGGCCGACCTGACCGAGGATCCCGGCGACGTAAGTGTCCCGTTCGGCGCGGGGCACGAGGCCGTGCACCACGGCAGCCTCGCCGACGATCTCGGCGACCCGCATACGGGGGTTCAGCGAGGACAGCGGGTCCTGGAACACCATCTGCACCTTCAGCGCCTGCCGGCGGTCGGCGAGAAAGGCCTCATAATCCTGCCCGTGGAAGGCGCAGCTCCCGGCGCTGGCCGGCAGGATGCCCGCGATCATGCGCGCGAGGGTTGATTTGCCGCAGCCCGATTCGCCCACGATGCCGAGCGTCTCGCCCGGCGCCACCGTCAGCGACACGTCCGAGACGGCGCGGACCTCCGGCAGCTCGCGCCGCCTCAGCTTCGCGGTCAGCCGCTCCGCCGGGCCGCCCCCCACCGCGAAGCTGCGCGAGAGATGCCGCGCCTCGAACACCGGCTGGACGCTCACGCTTCCACCTCCGGATTGTGGCACCAGACGCTGCGGCCCGGCGACAGCCTGGTTTCGGGAACCGGCGTGGCGCAGGCGGCCACGACGCGCTCGCAGCGGTTGGCGAAGGGACAGCCGGGGCCGACGTCCATGAGCGAGACCATGGTGCCGGGGATCTGGGCGAGCTTCTCGCCGGGCCTGTTGCGCGACGGCGCCGAGGCCAGCAGGCGCTTCGTGTAGGGGTGGCGCGGGCCGGCGATGATGTCGGCCGTCGACCCCGTCTCCATCATCGCGCCGGCGTACATCACGAGGATGCGGTCGGCGAGCTCGGAGAGGGTCGCGAGATCGTGCGAGATCCAGATCATCGCCATGCCGCGCCGGTCGATCATGCCGCGCATCTCGTGGATGATCTGCGCCTGGATGGTGACGTCGAGCGCCGTGGTCGGCTCGTCCGCGATGATGACGTCCGGCTCGAGCATGATCGCGATGGCGACGACGACCCGCTGCCGCATCCCTCCCGAGAGCTCGTGCGGATAGGCGTCGAGCCGGGCCTCCGGCGCGGGAATGCCGACCGCCTGCAGGGCCTCGACCGAGCGGCGGCGCATCTCGGCGACCGGCACCCTCTCGTGCGCGGCGATCGCCTCGAACATCTGCTCGCGGATGCGCAGCACCGGGTTCAGCGTCATCAGCGGGTTCTGGAACACCATCGCGATGCGTCTGCCGCGTATCTCTCGCATCCGCTCGAAGTCGAGCCCCTCGAGCGGTTCGCCGTCGAGGCGGATGTGGCCGGACACGATGCGGCCCGGCGGATCGACCAGCCCCATCACCGACATGCCGGTGACGGACTTGCCCGAGCCGGACTCGCCGACGATGCCGAGGACCTCCCCCCGGCCGAGCGAGAACGACACGTCGCGCACGGCCTTCAACACGCCCTTGCGGGTGTAGAACCAGGTGTTCAGCGCCTCGACTTCGAGCACCGCATCGCTCATCGCGCGCACCTCATCGGTCCAGCCTGGGGTTGTTGAGATCGCGCAGACGGTCGCCGAGGAGGTTCAGCGCGACGATCATCACCAGCAGGACCAGGCCCGGATAGATGCTGATCCAGTATTTGTGGGAGAAGATGTACTCGTAGCCGTTGGCGATCAGCATGCCGAGCGAGGGTTTGGTCAACGGCAGGCCGATGCCGAGGAAGCTGAGCGAGGATTCCAGCGCGATCGCGGCGGCGATGTTCAGCGTGAAGAGGACGATGATCTGCGGCAGGCAGTTCGGCAGGATGTGGCGCAGCAGGATGCGCCCCTGCGACAGCCGCTGCACGCGTGCCGCCTCGACATACTCCTTGCCGAGCTCGCCGAGCGCGACCGACCGCGTCGTGCGGGCATAGTAGCACCACTGCACGAGGACGATGGCAAAGATCACCTTGTCGACACCGCTGCCGAGGAGCGCCAGCACGACGAGGCCGACGAGCAGCGCCGGGAAGCCCAGCATGAAGTCGACCGCGCGCATGATGAGGGCGTCGGCGACGCCGCCGCGCCACGCCGCGACGAGGCCGAGCCCGGTGCCGAGGACCATGGCCGTCGCCGCGGTGACGAGGCCGACCGTCAGCGATATGCGGATGCCGTAGAGGATCGCCGAGAGCATGTCCCGGCCGAAGCCGTCGGTGCCGAGGTAGAAGGTGAGCCCGGTCTCCTGCGGCAGCGACTTCGCGATCACCTGGATGTCGGCCGCACCGGTCAGCCCGGTGATGCGGACCGGGCCGGCGGGCGCGGTCACGGTCCACCACGGCTGCACCGGGTGCTTTCGTGCCTGGTCGACCCCGGCGCCCCTGGGCAGGTTGCGGATCTGCAGGCTCGCGAGCGCGACGTCCGGCGGCACGGCCGCGAGCTCGACGCAGCCCTCCCCGCACGGCACGGCGCTGACGCCGCGCAGCACCGTGCCGGGGCCGGTGGCTTCGGCCGGACCGGCGCCGACATGGATCGAGACGCGCGCTTCCTCGGCCGGCCCGAGCTGGCGCGAGCCCACCGGCTTCAGGGCATCGGCGAGCTGCAGTCGGGTGAGATCGTAGGGATCGGTCGGCGCGAGCAGCGGGGCGAAGATCGCGGCGAACAGCATCACGAGGGTGATCGCGAGCGAGATCATCGCCGCGGGGCTCTCTGCGAAGCGGCCGAAGGCGGCGCGAAGTGCGGGCATGCGCATCAGCGGCTCCGGCCGATCAGCGCCTTAACGCGCGGATCGATCATCGTGTAGAGCACGTCGACGATGAAGTTGATCGCGACGAACAGGACGGCGGTGTACGAGAGCTGCGCCACGATCATCGGTCGGTCGAGCACCTTGACCGAGTTGATCAGGAGCTTGCCGAGTCCGGGCCAGGAGAACACCGTCTCGGTGATGACGCCGTAGGCGAGAAGATTGCCGGTCTCGATCCCGATGACCGTGACCAGCGGCAGGAGGGCCGTCCGCAGGATGTGGACGCCCACCACGCGCCGGCTGCGCACGCCCTTGGCGTAGGCGTACTTCACGTAGTCGAGCGAGGCGACCTCCATCGTCGCGGCGCGGGTGACGCGGATCAGCAGCGACATCTTGAGGAGGGCGAGGCTGAAGGCGGGCAGGAAGACGTGGCTCCAGCCGTCGGCGGTCCACAGGCTCGTGGTGATGCCGAAATGGGTGGCGACCTCACCCCGGTCGCCGACCGGAAAGATCGGCAGGACCAGCGCGAAGACGACGATCAGCAGCATCCCCTGCCAGAAGGTCGGGATGCTGACGCCGATGAGGGAGAAGCCCATGATCGCCTTGGCGCCCGGCGATTCCGGCTTGAGGCCGGCATAGAGGCCGGCCGGGATCGAGACGCTCACCGCGATGACGAAGGCGACGAGCGCCAGCTCCACGCTGGCGGGCAGGCGCGACAGGAGCACCTGTGCCACCGGCTCCTTGGTGACGAAGGAGGTGCCCCAGTCGCCCCGCACGGCGTCGCCCAGGAAGGCGAGGTACTGCTGCCAAAGCGGCAGGTCGAGGCCGAGCGCCTTCATGGTGGCGAGCCGGTCGGCCTCGCTCGCCTCGCTCGAGATGAGGACGTCGACCGGGTTGCCGATCAGCCAGACGGCGACGAACAGGACGAGCGACATCGCGAGGACGACGAGTACGCTCTGCACCAGCCGCGTGAGGATGAAGCTGGTCATGCGCCGGCAAGAGGTGCGGCCGCCTCCGCCGCGACGACGGCGAGGCCGCGGCGCTGGCGCGGCGGGGGAAAGTCGGCAGGGTCGAACGCGAGGGCCAGCGCGCCGAAGTGCCGGGCATACTCGGCGCAGAGGCCGTTCGGCGCCTCGCCCCGCATCCGTGCCTCGATCTCGCGCCGCAGCTCCGCGCCACCCGGCAGCTCGGCCAGACCTTCGAGGAACGGGGGCCCGCCCTCGGCGGCGGCGACCGCGACCTCATGCACCATCTCGTGCCCGTGGTGCTTCCCCTCCGTCTCGCCGAGCCGCATCATCGCGAACTCGGCGTGGATCGCCCCGTGCGAGAGGTCGAGATTGCTCCGCATCCGGGCGGCGTCGACCACGAGCCCGCCGACGAGGCCTTCGGTGCGGGCGAGAAGCTGCCCCATCATCCCGACGACAGCGGCGATGGCGTTCTCGAACATCAGGTTCGTGCTGCCGTCCGACTCGAAGGGGCGGTGTGCCTCGGCCATCAGCATCGCGGCCTGCGCATAGAGCTTGCGGCTGTTCTCGATGATGCCGTAGCCGAGAATCGGGTTGATCTTCTGCGGCATGGTGGAGGAGCCGATCGAGCCGGCGAGCCGCCCCTCATGCAGCTCGCCATACTCCTCGGCGCCGGACTGATAGACCTCCTCGGCGATCTTGTGGCAGACCGAGGCGAGCAGCGTCAGCGCGTTCACCCAGTCGCACATCCGGGTGCGGATGCCGCGCGAGGGGATCGCCATCTCCCCCATCCCGAGGAGGTCCGCCACCCGGGCCTGGAGCGCCGGCCCCTGGGGGCCGATGGCCGAGAAGCACCCGACCGCGCCGCCGCTCATCACCTGGAAGGCGCGGTTGCCGGCGGTCTGCAGCCGCTCGGCGCAGTCGAGCATCTCCTCGATCCAGACGGCGACCTTGAATCCGAAGGTTATCGGCACCGCGTGGCGATAGTGGGTCCGCCCGGCCATCAGCGTGTCGGCATGGGCGACGGCGTGCCGGCCGAGGTGGTGCAGGATGTCGGCGACGAAGCCGTCGATCGTCTGCTGCGCCCGCTTGGCGAGCAGCATCAGCCCGGTCTGGATGACGTTCTGCGTGGTGATGCCCCAGTGGACGTAGCCGCCGTGTGGCTCGCCGCACAGCCGCACAAGCTCGTTGATGAGCGGCATCAGCGGGTGGCGCGTGGTGTCGTGGTCCTGCTGGAGGCGCACCGGGTCGAGCAGGGCCGCATCGCAGTTGGCGGCGATGACGGCGGCCGAGTCGGCCGGGATCAGCCCCAGCTCCGCCTGTGCCAGCGCGACGGCGCGCTCCACGTCCAGAAGGGCCTGCATCACCGCGGCGGGGGCGAACACGACCCCCAGCCCCCGGTCGTCAAAGGCAGAGCCGACGTTGAAATAGAGTTCGCTGGCCATGGGGGTACTCGCGGGGATGGGAAGGGGCGGGCCGCGGCGAGGCGGCCCGCGGGGCCGTCATTCCGGCCGGGCGGTGTAGAAGATGTTGAGGAGGTTGCTGTTGGCCTCGAAGCTGACGCCGTTGCGCACGCCCCAGACGCCGAGCTCGTGGTAGAGCGGCACGATGCCGTTGTCCTCGTAGGACTGGCGGGCGGCAGCCTGGATCAGGGCCTCCCGCTCGGCGTCGTCCAGCGTCGTCTGCGCCTTGGCGAGCGCCTCGTCGGTCACCGGGTTGGAGTAGCGGCCGCGATTGGCCCCGCCCCACCCCTTCGCGCTGTCGCGCGTCGCGGCGAGGTTCAGCATGATGCTGAGCCCCTCCCCCGTGTCCGCCGCGGCGCCGGCCAGGTACAGGCTGAACTCGTAGTCGCTGGCGCGGGTGAAGTAGACGCTCTTGGGGAAGGTCTCGAGCCGGACCTGAAGGCCGATCTGCGACAGCATCGCCGTCACCGCCTGGGCGACCTGCGCGCCGTTCACGTAGCGGTCGGCCGGCGCGCTGAGGACGAGGCCGAAGCCGTCGGGATAGCCCGCCTCCGCCAGCAGCGCGCGCGCCTGTTCCGGGTCGTACGGATAGGGCGGCAGGTCCGGATTGTGGCCGAAGATGCCCTCGAGGATGATCTGGCTCGCCGGCTGCGCCATGCCGCCCATCACCGTCTCGACCAGCTCGTCCCGGTTGATCGCGAGGTTGAGCGCCTTGCGCACGCGCGGATCGAGGAAGGGGTTCTTGCCGTCCGTCCCCGTCACGAGCGGCGTCGGCCCGTCGTGCTGGTCCGCCAGCAGGAAGATGAGGAGGGTCGACGGCGCCGAGGTCAGATGCAGGTCGTCCGCGGCCTCGATGGTCTCGAGCCCGTTGATCGGCACGGCGTTGATGACGTCGACCGCGCCGCCGAGCAGCGCCGCGATCCGGGCGCCGTTGTCGGGGAGAACCTTCACCGTCACCCTGTCGTAGGCTGCGGGCTCGCCGTAATAGCCCTCGTTGCGCTCGAGGACGATCTCGACGTCCGGCGTGAAGCGCACGACCCGGTAGTTGCCGATCCCCGGCGAGATGGCGCCGCTGTTGAAGTCCGCCGTCGAGAGCCAGTTGTCGTTGCCGCAGGTCGTGGCATCGTAGGTGAGCGCGGCGCCGGTCGGATTCTCGACGATGCCGATATACGAGAGGTTGCGCAGGAGGTTGGGGTCCGCGCCCTTGGTCTCGATCACCAGCGTTCCGTCGCCGGGATCGGTAACGTTGGCGACGGTCTCGATGAAGCCGGTGTAGAGCCCGGGGCTGCCCGGCACGTTGCGGACGCGGCAGAGCGAATAGATGACGTCGTCGGCGCCGAGCGCGTTGCCGTTGTCGAACTTCGCCTCCGGCTGCAGCGTCAGGACCCACCGGGTGTCGCTCGGCTGCGTCCAGCTTTCGGCGAGCCGGGGTTCCAGCTTGCCGGTCGCGCCGTTGGCGTAGGCGAGCGCGTCCGAGACGTTCTCGCGCAGGTCGAAATTGTATCCCGCACGGTGGAAGTGCGGATCGACCGAGGTGGCGATGGCGGCAAGGCCGACCCTCAGCTCCTCGGCATGGGACGGCACCGAAGTCAGTGCCGCAGCGGCGGCGGCCAAGACCGCCAAGCCGATCTTTCTCATGCTTCCCCCCTGGCAGCCGCTCTGATTGCGGCTTTGCCCGAGTAAGAGCAGGACGCGGCGGGAAAGAGAAATGCCGATTCTGCCCTTCGATTGAGTTTTTCTCAACGATCGGCTACGCCCATCCGGCAGGAGGGGCCGCCATGTCGCAGCAGCGTCCGGAACAGCACACGGTCGGGGCGCTCCCGCCGATGTCGTCCCTGCCCGTGTTCGAGGCCGTCGGCCGCCACCTCAGCATCGCCCGCGCCGCCGAGGAGCTGCACGTCACGCCGGGGGCAATCAGCCGCCAGATCCGCAATCTCGAGGCGTTCGTGAACTGCCGGCTGTTCGAGCGCGCGCACCGCCGCATCACCTTCACCCCGGCGGGGGAAAGCCTCTGGGCGGACGTGTCCGAGGCGATGGCTCAGCTTCGCGATGCGACCTACCGGCTGACCTCGGCGAGCGGGCAGCGGCCTCTGCAGGTGAGTTGCCCGCGGATGTTCCTGCAGAAGCGGATCGTCCCCGTGCTCGGATCCCTTTATGCCCGGCACCCCGATATATCGGTCCGCTTCGTGGTCGCGCTGCCGGGCGCTGTGGCCGAGGGGCTCGATGTCGGAATCGTCGTCGGCGACTACACCGTCCCCCGCGGCTACCGCCACGAGCGACTGGTCGAGGGCGACCTGATGCCCGTGTGCAGCCCTGCCTACCTCACCAAGGCACCGCCGCTCGACCAGCCGGCGGATCTCGCCCGGCACGTCCTGCTGCGGTCGACCGAATACACCCGCAACTGGCACCGGTGGCTCGGCGATGACGCCGACCGGGTGTTCGCCACCGCGCGGTTCATCGACTTCGACAGTTCGGGGCTGGAACTGCCGGCTGCGATCGAGGGACTGGGCATCTCGATCACCCGGCATTCGCTGGTGCGGGAAGAACTTGCGGGCGGAACGCTGGTCGCGTTGTTCCCGGACCATGCCGTGCGCGACCACTATGCCTTCGTCTACCCGGACAACAGGCGAAATTCCCCTGCATTCCGCATCCTACGGCGCTGGCTTCACGCGACCCTGGCGGAGGCATAGCGCGTCGAAGGGGCCGCACCGACGCGTGCGAAACGACATCGACCTGTCGGTACACACCAAGTCGACGAGCGCTCTATTCCGGCCATGCCTCAGAGCGAGCGGCATGGTCCGGGGTGCCGACCTGCGATCGGTGCCCGACCGTGCACCGCCGTGCGAGCATTCCTGTACGGGTTGTTCATTCCGACAGGACTCAACTATCGGTTTTGCGATCCCAGTCGGGTTCAGGTGCAGGTGAACGACCTGCCGAGATCTCACAGCTAGCCAATACGACCGCTTGGCGACCAGCGCCCTCGCCCCAACTGTGAGGTACTGGCCATAAGCTCTAGGCCCTAAGCCTCAGTGCGCTGTCGCTCTATGGGCCTAAAATTATTAAAATGGGAACATGTGCGAGGATTCGCCCAGAACGATGCATTGGAGACTTCGTGCCGAACAACGCCACCTCCGCAGCACAGAGCAGTGCCCCACCCAGATTTTCCGTATACGTCTCAATATTTCGCGAGGAGAAGCGTTTGAATTCATTTGAACCCATCAAGCAAACCGTGGCTACTTTGCTTGAGGCATTAGCCATTGCGGACACATACAATGCGCCACGACGGTTCTCGAAGATCCTTCAAAAGCTTTACGACGAGGACGGGGGCATGGTCGTGTACAAGAGCAAAGAGGGTTTGACGTTCTGCGCCCAGCTGGATGACCCTGGCCATCTGGGGGACCACTTCCAGCAGGAGACCGTGAACGTCATTGAGCCGGGCGAGAGGCTGCTTTGGTATTCGATCGGGATCGGGAATCCGTACGCACCGTCCCAGGCCGTGCCAACCACCTTGAGTGATTTTGCCAAGGCTTTCAGGACACGTACCGGTGGGGCTGTCTTGCCTGCCGAGGCCTGGGAGATGCTGGAATGCCTTCTGGAGTTCCGCCCCCTCAATTCCCCCTCCGTGATGGTCCTCAACGACACGGTTCATGTCCTGAGCCGTCTGAGGATCGAGGGTGAACCCTGGATTGACCAGGCTGAGGCCGAGGCGATGGCCGAAGCTGACCGGGACGAGTGGATCAGCGAGACGGACGAACAGACCTCCTCCCGGTGACTTTGAACTGTCCGCCGCTTTGATATGGCGAACCGTCCCCGCGAAGAGATCCCGCTTCGCGCCGACCGGCGCATGGTCGAGGACAATGAAGCCCGTCGGAACGATCGCTCCTTCCCTTCCGGTGAGCGCCTGACGGGTCGCCCATCGTGCGCTCACCCGTGTGAAGAGGTTCAGATGAGACCGGCGATGACGTCGGCGACGTCGAGCGAAAAGACGCCCTCCAGCATGATGGTGCCTTCCGCCGCGCCGGAGACGGTGAGGAGTATCCCCTCGCTGCGGGTCGTCGCGGTGATCTCGTCGAGCCGGACACCCTCGATGATCAGCGTATCGCTCGTGGTGAAGCCGACGACCGTGTCGGTGCCGAAGCGGCCTTCGAAGCGCAGCGTGTCCCGACCGGTTCCGGGCGACAGGACGTCCGCTCCCGTCCCGCCGATGAGGACATCCGAACCATCTCCGCCGACCAGCGTGTCGGACCCATCCTCGCCGCTCAGCGTGTCCGATCCCTCGTTGCCGAAGAGGCTGTCGGCGCCCTCGCGGCCGAACAGCACGTCATTGCCACCCTCGCCCATGAGCGTGTCGAAACGTGAGCCGCCGATGGCGCTGTCGTTGCCGGCGCCCCCCAGGATGATGTCCGCGCCTTCGCCGCCGAACATGGTGTCGTTGCCGTGCTGTCCCAGCAGCGTGTCACGCCCTTCCTGGCCGAGGAGGCGGTCGAAATGGTCGCCGCCGAGGATGAGGTCCTCCCCCTCGTTGCCGCGCAGGACGTCCGCCCACGCGCCGCCTTTCAGCGTGTCATTGCCTTCTGCCCCGCTCAACACGTCGCGGCCGGCCCCGCCCGTTATCTCGTCGTCGCCCTCTCTCCCCACGATGGTGTCGGCGCCGTCGTAGCCGCGGCCGATATCGTCGCCGTGCGTCAGGGTCAGATTGTCGTCGTCCGGCGTGCCGCGGATGGTGGTTCGTTCGCCGACAGGGCCGGGGTCGGTGTGGCCGTAGGCATCGTACCAGCGCTGCCACAGCGCGCCGAGGTCTTCCTGGTAGGCGGGCTCGTCGGCCAGATTGTGGTTCTGCTCCGGGTCGGCCACCATGTCGTAAAGCTCTTCGGTACCGTCGGAGTACTGGATGTAGCTGTACTGCGGCGTGCGCATCATGATGCTGTCGCCCATCCAGGTGAAGACCGCCCGGTCCAGGCTGAGGTCGGCGTCCGTCAGGAACGGCACCAGACTCATGCCTTCGAGGCGTGCGGGGATGTCGAGCCCGGCGATGTCGAGGAGGGTCGGGTAGAGGTCGAGGAGACTGACGACCTGGTCCACGGTCTCGCCGCCGGTCACCCCCGGCACGGAAAAGATGAACGGGATCTTCGCCGCCTCCTCCCACAGGGTGAACTTGCCCCAGCGGTCGTCGCGGTCGCCGAGGTGGTAACCGTGGTCGCTCCACACGGCGATGGCCGTGTCGCCGTCGTGCCCGGTCGCTGCCACGGCATCGAGGAGGCGGCCGAACTCCCAGTCGACGTAGGAGACGGTCGCGAGATACGCCTGCACGTATTTCTTCCAGGACTCCGGCGTGTCCGGCTTGGGGTGCCAGCCCTGATACTTCAGCTCCTCGAGGACAACGGCGGGAATGCCCGGCAGATCCTCCGACCCCTCGCCGGGCACCCGGATCTCCTCGATGGGGTAGAGGTCGTAGAACCGCTCCGGCACCGTGAAGGTCTTGTGCGGCTTGACGAAGCCGACGTTCAGCATGAACGGCGCATCGCCATCGTAGCTGCGCAGGAAGCCGATGGCGTGATCGGCGGTGACGTTGTCCGCCATCTCTTCGGTAAACGAGTCCGGCATCGGTGAGATCTCGGTCGGAGCCGGATCGCCGCCCCGGTAACCGATCACCGTCGTGTACTCGCTGAAGAGCTTCTCGCCGAGGTCGGCGGGGATGGTCTTCTGGTGAAAGACCTTGCCGTAGGACGCGACGTGGAAGCCGTTCTGAAGGAAGTTGGCGGGCAGCGTATCCTCGGGCGTGACGCCGTCGCGCCAGCTCTCCTGGTTGGTGAAGACACCGGTGGTGACGGGCGACTGGCCCGAAAGCGCCGCCGTTCTGGCCGGGCTGCATAGTGCGACCGGCGTGTAGGCATTGGTGAAGGACGTGCCCGACTCGGCGATGCGCGCGAGGTTCGGTGCATGGACCTGGTCGGTGAAGATCGAGGCTGCACCGATCCAGTATGCGAGGTCGTCGAAGGAAATGTTGATAACGTTCACGCGCAAAACCTTATTTCGGCGGGTCCGGTTGGCGCGTTCAGAGCGCTAGGCAACGTCTGATCCGCGATCGCTTCCGAACCGGTTCATTTCGTCTCGGCCGCCGGCCCATGCGCTAGCTGTTCAGTCCCGGCAGATGCATCACTCACGCGCGAGAACGTCAGCTTGAACCCATGGGTCGCGAGTTCGCTTTTCAGCGTCATGCACAGGTCTGCTATGCTGGTTCGTTGGTGTCCTCGTCCCGGTCTGCCTCGGCGGCAGCCAGGACCTCCGCTCGGTCGAAAACCGGCTCCCCCTTAATCCGCACGCGGCCGATGACATGTAGCGTGTCGCCTACGACCAGAACCGCCGGCTCATCGACCGGCTTGAACTCGATCAGGTACTCCAACATCTCCCACGCCTCGGGTGGCATGATGGTCGCGTCGCCGGCCTTGGTCCGGAAGGACTGCGCAATGTCCCGCAGCGTGGTGATGATGATCCGTCCGGGCGAGAAGGGCTTCCGGACCTCCTTGCGATGCCAGCTTAATAGCTCGCCGGGTTCTAAGATGTTCACTTTCTCCTGCTGGAACTTATCGCCAAGGTGACCCGGGTCATCTAGCTGGGCGCAGAATAACAGGTTGTGTTTGTTCGTGAGGACGACCATGCCACCCTCGGCTTCATAGAGTTGCTTCAGCGTTTTCGTGAAGCGGCGCGGTGCTTGAAACCTGATGGCATCTTCGAGCGCCTCGTCTAGCGTGCGGAGACCGTTCAATACCGGCGTGAAGGTGCGGTTGCTTTCGCCGATCCGGAAGATCGAGAGGTAGACAGAAAATCGCGTGGCCTCCACAGAGACGCTCGTAGTGCTCATAGCGGAATCCGTATTCTGTGCGGGGGGTGGTCGACGGAAGCGGTTTCAATCGAGCCATCCGGCTGGACGATCGCGAGGTACGCGTTGCAGACGAGGATCAGGATCTCGTCCGGAGCTTGGCGCGGGCGGCTCCTCACGGAGAGAGGCGATCCCACGAGGCCACGGCACACGTCGCTGCGGTTCTTGAAGGCATAAGCCATGGAGGAACGCGCGCATTCATGGTCATGTCCTTTGCGCGACGGAGCCCTTTGCATCCGTCCATGACCAGAAGATGCGCCCTACCCGCCGGCGGGTTTGGGCAGCTCTTCACATCCCCCCTGTCAAACGGCGTTCAATGGGGGGCCTGACTTCGGTAACGGGGCCGTATTCGTCAAGCGTTTTTGGGCAAACGCCATCGTCCGCCAGAGCGGTGTTTCCGAGTATCAAGTCCGCTGTGCCGCCCTTGCTGCGACCTCTCATCGAGTTTCCCGGGGTGCATGCTTCGGTCCGTGGTCAGCGCAGTGGCTGCCAACATGATGCTGGTTCGATGCAATTCCGGTGTGCCCAACTCACTTGCGTGCTCGCCCGCAGGGGCGGCAACAGTCAGACTCGCGGCATAATCGGAACCACGTCCCTCGGGGACCTCGGAGGCCCGCGCCCGGGCAGGCAGCGGGTCGTGCGGTTAGTCGGTCACTTTGCTGTCGGCGCGGCGTGTGGCTGGAATGTCGTGCCGTCTCGCCACATGCGGTGGAGCACGACCGCGATGCGGCGGGCGAGCGTCACCATCGCGCGCTTGTTGCCGCGGCGCTTGGCGACCCGCGCTGGACCTTCCACTTCACGCCGACATCGTCGTCATGGCTGAACGCCGTCGAGGGCTTTTTCGCCAAGCTCACCCGGCGCCGCCTGAAGCACGGCGTCTTCCGCTCGGTCTGCGATCTGCAGGCCGCCATCAACCGCTACGTGGCCGAACACAACGAGGGTGAGGCAAAGCCCTTCGTCTGGCGCGCCGATCCCGATGCCATCATCGCCGCACGCGGCCGAGGGATCCAAACGTTGGAATCAATCCACTAGGCGAAGATGAATGCGTCTTCGTCGAACGTGTCCAGCCCGATCAGGCGGACTTCGACTTCCGCGGTCGAAGGGTCGCGGTCGGTGTTGCCGACGATGGTGACGACGGGGCCGCCCGTCTGCGGATCCCCCAGGTCGATCCGGTACGCGAGCTGGCCGATGCGGATGATCTCCGACCGACCGATGAAGGTGAATTCTTCGAACTTGTCGCTCTGCGGATCGGCATCCACATCGGTCAGATCGAGACGATCCTCGCCGTTGACGAAGCCGTAGACGACGTCGATGCCGGCGAGCCCGAGGACGACGCGGTCGATCCCCTCGCCGAGATAGATCGTATCGGGGCCGAGGCCGCCGCGAAGGACGTCGTTCCCCTCGCCGGCGTAGAGCGTGTCGGCGTTGCGGCCGCCGTCGAGGGCGTCGTCGCCGCTGCCGCCGAACAACACGTCGGCCCCCGTCCCGCCCTCGATCCAGTCGTCGCCGATCCCGCCGACGAGGCAGTCCGCGCCGAGGCCACCGATCAGGCTGTCGTCGCCGCGCCCGCCGATCAGCGTGTCATCGCCGGCACCGCCGTCGATCGTATCGTTGCCGCCGCCGCCATCCATCCAGTCGTCGCCGGACCGTTGGCGGATCTCGGCCCGCGACAGCTTGCCTTTGAGGAGGAAGTCCTGGAGATCGCCGAACATGGAATCGTCCTGCCGGCCGCCGATCACGCGATCGTCCCCGAAGCCGCCGACGAGCGTGTCGTCGCCGTGATTGCCGAACAGCGTGTCGTCGCCATTGCTGCCCAGCAGGCTGTCGTCGCCGCGCTGGCCGACGAGCCGGTCGTCGCCGATGCCGCCGAACAGGAAGTCGCGATCGGCACCCCCGACGAGCGTGTCGTCGCCCGGCCCACCCCTCAGTGTGTCGCTTCCGTCGCCCCCGAGAAGCCTGTCGTTGCCGCTCTTGCCGAAGAGCGCATCGTCGCCGGCGTTGCCGACGAGGCGGTTGGCCACCCTGTTGCCGATGATCGTGTCGCGCCCGGCGCCCCCGGTGGCGTGCTCGATGACGGTGCCGACCGCGAGCGTTAGGTTGCCTCTCTGCCCGGCGATGTCGGAGGCGTGCGTGTCCGCCATCGTGCCCCGGACGATCGTGAGATCGATCCGCTGCTGATAGGGGAGCGCATAGTCGAACTTCAGATGATCTCGTCCCCCGGCGTCGTAGATCGTGAAGGCGGCTTCGGAGAGCAGCGTGGCCATATTGTCCAGCGGCCAGGGCAGATCGCCGTTGCTGGCTGTGCGGCCGTAGACGGTGGGCCCGTCGAACGCGCCGCTGAGGTCGTAGTGCCGCTCGAGCGCCAGGAAGTCGGCCTGCCGCGGGGTCAGCAGGTAGAGACGCGAGGCCCCGTCGGCATGCGCCGCATTCTGGAGCTGGTCGACGTACGACATGATCGACACGTGCCAGCTGTCGTTGTCGAGCCGGGCGCCGGGCCGGCCGGCCACGTGGGTGTCGCCGAGGCCGAGAACGTGCAAGATCTCATGCAGGAACGTCTGGTAGTGATACATGTCGTAGTCGGACAAGGTCGCGCCACGCCCCGGCTCTTTGTCGAGCGTCTGGCTGAAGTTGCGCGGGACGTTCGTGAAGGCATAGAGGACGCTGTCGCCCTTCAGCCGCGGCAGCGTGGACGCCTCGGCGCTCCCCCGCGAATCGCCGAAGAACAGATCCGTCGTGCGGACGTTCGACGAAGTCGTCTGCTGGAACGTGATGCCCTCGAACAGCGTGTCGTAATACGACATGACGTTCTGGACTTGCGTCTGGTGGGCGGGGAGAAGGCCGTTGCGATCGACCTGGTTGCCGACGCGGTAGCCGGTGATGTTGTACTCGAGGCGGTCTTCCTGGAACCAGCGCGTCGTCTCGTCCGTGAGCGACCAATACCCGCTGACCAGACGATTTGCGACGCTTCCCAAAGTTGCCATCTGGCCGCTCCTCCAAAATCCACGCAAGAAAACAACGTTTTGAACGTGGTACTTACGACATCCCGGCGGCGCAACCGCGGGCCCTGTGCACCGCCCCGGCCCGCTCTCAGGGCCGTGGCGGCGGCGCGTCGTCCGTCTCGGTCAGGGTCTCGCCGAACAGGGCCGTGATGTCCGCCATCGGCGGCATCTCGATGCCGCGTGCCCGCAGGTCGGAAAACTCGTCGAGAACGGCCCGGTCCCACAGAAGCGCCCCTCCAAGGAGCAGCGCCCCCCGATGCCGCATGAAGATCTCGCGCGCCGCTTCGACGTCGCCGAGACGCATCAGGGCCACGGCGCGGTTGACCTCGATCCACGTCTGCTCGGGATCGAGCGCCAGCGCCGCCTCGGCCGCGGTCAGCGCAAGGCGCGAGGCGTCCGAGCGGATCGCGAGGCCGGAGAGGCTGCCATAGGCGGTGACGAGGGCCGCCCGCGTCTCCTCGTGCGCCGCCCCGCCACGCCGGCGCGCCGCATCGAGCAGGCCGAGGCTCTCCTCGAAGTCGCCGGACCGGGCGGCCGCTCGAGCCGCGTCGATGGTCGGCCCTTCCGTCGGCGCCTCGGTCTCGCCCGCTTCGGGCGGCGGCCCGGAACGCGCCTCGTCGGACTGCGCCAGCGCGCGCGCCATGGCGGGGAAGGACACGCCCCGCTCGCGCGCGTGACGATCGACCGCTTCGAGACGGGACGCGACGTCGCCCACGACCTCGGCGCCACGGAAGGTCTCGAGCCAGACGACGTGGTCGCCGATCCCGCGATACGGGAAGTCGTCCGGTCGTTGATGGAGGTCGACGTCGACATCGTAGACCAGACCCGCGACCGATACGGGGATCGACAGATGGACGACACGCTGGCGCCTCGCCAGTGCGTCGAGCCTCGCCGCGCGGTCCTCGTCACGCGGCACGCCGAGGCCGAGACGGGCCATCTGCGCCAGGAACCGGGTCGCGACGCTCTCTCCGGCGCGGCTTGCCGCCTCCAGCTCGGGTCTCGCCTCGGCGTAGCGCCCGCGTTCGAACAGCAAGGCGCCCACCTCCGTCCGGGCATCGTCCACCGCCCGGCGCAGTCGAACGTCCCAGGGGAACCGCGCCAGAACCGGCTCGCAGCGCGAGGCCATGGTCGCCAGCACCCCTCGCGCGGCATCGACCCGCCTAGCGCGAGCGTGCAGCCGCACCATCCCGGCATACGCCTCGCACGCATCCGCCACCCCCTCCGACGGCGCGTCTCCCGGCTGGAAGGTTCCGAGGGTCTCTTGATCGGCGACCACGCGCTGGTGGAGCGCCAGTCGCTCGCTCTCGCCGGCATCCTCAGCGCGGAGCACGGCGGCGAGCTGGGCGGCGACCATCGCGTCCATCCGGCGGAGGGACGGGCCGTCCGGCGTCGCCGCGAGGTTGCGGCTCAAGGCATCGAGCGCCGCGCGGTAGAAGGTCATGCGCTGCGCAGCGCTCGTCTCCTCGCCGGACAGGGCGTCGACGATCGAGCGGAGCGCCTGCTCAAAGCGGAAGACGTCGGCGGTGAGCCGGCTGCCCTCGCCGAACAGCGTCAACCAGTGGTCGGCGAGCGCTCCGCCGGCCTCGGCCGCGGCGGTCTCGGAGCCGCTCGTGGAGCGTTCGACGGCGACGCGCTGCTGGAGGAGCTGGAGCTTGGCGAACTGGAGCGGGGCGAGGTCCGGATCGGATGCGAGGAGCATGTCGAAGAGCGCGACGGCGCGGTCGAGCGCCGCGCGCGCCCGCGCGATGTCCCCGTCCACCGTCAGCCGGCGCGTTTCGACGACGGTGCAGTGGGCGAAGGTCGCGCCGATGTTGGCCGCAATCAGCGGCACCGTCTCGACGAGGTCGTCCGCCTCGCGGCACAGGGTGTCCTCGGCGCTCGCGGCCACGCGGCGAAGCTCGCTGCGCTGCGGATCGTCCGCCGGCAGGGCGTCGGCGGCCAGCCGGGCGCGATCGGCAAGGTTGCGCCGATATGTCATCGCACGGGTACGGAAGACCTGGTTTTCAGGATCGGCGGCGAGGGCGCGGTCCTCGAACGCGACGACGCGACGCAGCGCGGCAAACGCCGCGCTCGGGTCACCGTCCGCCGCCTCGTCGAGCCAGCGCGATCGGGCGAAGGTCGCACGCGCGACGGCGTTGGCAAGCGCCGCCTCGGTCACCTCCCGTCCGAGGCCGGCGAGGACCTGCTCGGAGAGGCCGAGCGCGGAATCGGCGCCCGCATAGTCTCCGGCGTTCATCCGGTTCCAGGCATGGGCCGTGACGACTTCGAAGAAGGGCACCAGAAAGTCGGGGCCGTGGTCGCCCCGCCCCGGCGCCGCCTCCTCGCGCGCCAGCTCGAAGGCCTCGGCGATGACGTCCACGGACCGCTCGTCCGCGCCCAGACGCTCCAGCGTCTGCCCGTAGGTCAGTCGGAAGTGCAGGATCTGGGCCGGCGTCAGGCGGTCGGAGGCCTGCGTCAGCGTGTAGGCCTGGAACGGCGCGATGAGGTTGGAGAGCCGCTCCTCGTAGCGGCTGAACCCGAGGACCGCCGCATCCTGCGCCTCGGCCATGGTCGTGGCGAAGTCGGTCACGAGGGCGACCGATCGCGTCTTGAAGTCGCCGAGCGTCCGATTGATCGCCGTCAGGCGGGCATTCGTGTCGAACAACGCGTCGTTCAGGCGATCCTTCTCCCGGTTGGCCCGGTAGAGCCAGACCGAGGCTCCCGTCACCACCACCAGAAGCACGGTGAGCGTCGCGACCAAACCGTCGCGCAGTCGCCGCATCCGGCGCCGTCGCTTCCGCTCCTCCTCGTGCGCGGCGGCGATGGCCTCCCGGCTCGCCTGGAGGAACGCGTGGACCGTCGCGAACTGCCCGCCGTGACGTTCCGCCCAGGGGGCCGTCGGCCGCACTCGGTCGAGCCACTCCGAGGCGGCGGCAAGGTTCGTCTCCGACAGGAGATCGGCCGTCCCGGCGGCATGGGCCTCGGCCTCGGCCGCGAGCTGGCGCCATCGCTCCCCGTCGAGCGTCTCGGCCCGATGCCACTCGGCGAGCCGGGACCACTGGCGGACCAGGCTCTCGTGGGTGATGTCGACGACCGTGGCTCCGTCGAGCGGCACGGAGGGATCCGGGCGCAGGAAGCTGCAGTGCGGCGCCCGCATCGCCTCGATGACGGTGCGCAACTCGTCCTCGGTGCGGCCCGTGAGGGCGACGAGCTCGTCGAGCCGCGCCGGCCGGCGGACGGCACTCGCGAGGCTGGTCCCCGTCACGAGGCCGCGCATGAGCGGCTCCACGACGGGGATCCAGTCGCCGTCCGGCCTTTCGCCGAGATCGGCCAGGATCTTCTCGCCGTGCTGGTCGAGCGCCCCGCGCACGCCGCCGATCTCCTGGTAGCCGGCAAGCGTCAGCGTGATCGGCGCCTCGCCCTCCGGCCGGCGCATCCACAGCCAGTTGAGGACGTGCTGCATCAGGGGAAGCTGGTCGGCCTGGCGGGAGAGGTGCTCCAGTTGCGAGACCTCTTCCTTCGCATCCCAGGGGGCGAAGGCGGCGAGATCGTTCAGGAGCCGGCTGACCAGCGCCGGCTCGACGTCGAACCCCAGCACCCCCGCCGGCCCCTCGATCGCCGCGCGACACTCTTCGCGCGACATGCGCCCGATCAGGTAGAGGCTCTGGTTGATGCGTTCGGCGAGCTCCGGCAGCAGCGCGCAGGCCCCGAGGAACTCGGACCGCATCGTCAGGACCACATGGATGGGCGCGTCGCTGGTCACGCTCTCCAGCAGGAGGTTGACGAAGGCCTCCGCCTCCTCGCGCGCACTATAGTCGCTGTAGCGAAACAGCTCCTCGAACTGGTCGACGAGGAGGAGTAGGTTCTGGCCACGGCGCAGGTGGCCCCCGTTGGCCCACCGGATGAGGCCGAACGGGCTGTGCTCGACCTCGGCGAGAAGAGCCTCGACGTCGAACGCGTCCGCCGGCGCGTCGCCGGAGTGGACGACGGCGCGGGCCAGGTTGGTGAGCGGCGACACGCCGGGCGAGAAGTCAGCCACGCGCCAGTCGGACCCGACCGCCGCGTAGAGGCCGAGGTCGAGCGCGTCGAGGAGCCCCGTGCGCACGAGGGACGACTTCCCACTCCCCGACGGTCCGAGGACCGCCAGGAAGCGCGTCGCCGCCAGGCGTTCGACCATGGCGTCGGTCGAACGCTCCCGGCCGAAGAAAAGGTCGATCTCGTCGTGGGAATATGCACGCAGGCCCGGATACGGGAGCCGGTCCGGGCTGGTCATGAAGACCTGTTCACGAGATCCAGGATCGGACTGTGCTGCCAGTCCGGGTTGAGGTCGAGGATCTGAAGGTCAGGCGAGCGGAAACCGAGGTTGCTGGACTTGCCCGCGGGCGGGCCGATGCAGACCGCCTTGATCCGCGCGCTCATGTGCGGGCGCATCTTGCTCAGCATCGACAGCTGCGCACGCACCCACCGCAGGCCGACCTCGCCGTAGAGAAGAAGCAGCGTGTCGCAGTCGCACAGGCGCTCGATTAGATCCTCCCGCAGCTCGTGCGGCGAGGCGTCGTAGATCGGAACGGCGGTGTCCTGTCCGATCGTCACGAAGACGTCCTGCAAGTGCTCGGCCGCCGCCCGGTCCAACTGGTCCGCGTTGATGAAGATATAGCCCGAGGTGGGCTTGCCGGCGGCCGATATCGCCCGAGCGGCCGCCTCCAGCAGATACCGGACCTGGTTCACGAAACCCGGATAGGTGGCCGCGATCACGGTATCGTCGTCGATGAGCGCGCCGTGCTTCGGCACCGGGGCGTTCGCGCCCGAGACGTCGGGCCGCCGCCAGACCATCGTGGGGGTGGCGGTGTCGCGCGCGACATCGAGCTGGGCGGCGTAGTAGCCGTCCGGCAGGTCCTTCGGTCGCCGGCCGGGATGGGTGCCGATCGGCAGGACGAAGAGCGTCGCGCCCGCCATCGCCTCGGTGGCGTCGGCCTTGAAGTCCGCCCCGCCCTGGCGGATCTCCGACAGGTAGGTGACGTCGTAGCCGAGGTCCGCGAAGAAGGCCTTGAGGCGTTCGGCATCGTCTTCCATGTCGGCGGCGGTCTGCCCCACGACGAGGCGAACGGCCTGCGCATGCGGCGCCGTCACCGCGGGGGTCGCGGCCGCCGCGGGCGTGAGGGCGGCTGACGGCCGGGTGAGTTGCGTCGCCGGATCGCGCTCCGGCGCGCCGGGCGACGGGGCGGCGCTGCCGAAGCGCATGGCGAAGAGCTGCGTCGCGATCTGCTGGGCCACCTGGGTGCAGCGCGCCCGGTACGTAGCCGAGCCGCGGACGAGCGTCTGTTCGACGTTGAAGGCGCTGTCACGCTCCCAGAAGGCGAGCCGCTTTCGCGTCTCGAGGATCGACTGGTAGCGCTCGCCGGGCAGGAGCGGCAGGTATTCGATCGCGAAGAGCCGGTTGGTGTAGTCCGGTTGCTCGCAGAATTCGGCGATCTCCCGCTGCGTCCACTCGCGTTGATTGTAGGCGCTGGACGCCACGGCGAAGAACGTCGCCGACTGGCGCACGGCATCGAGCAGGGTCGAGAGCCCGTGATTGCTCGCAAGCCGATGACGGTCGAAGTAGATGTTGAGGTTGTCGCCGCCACCGAGGCGGCTGCGGATCATTCTGTCCAGAAGCTCGACGAGTTCCGTGATCCAGCCGTCACCGTCGTCGATGAGATTGAAGTCGTCGACGGACGCATAACTGACGAAAACGTCGTACTCGTAGCCTGGGGTATACGCCATCGCCGTCGCGGCCTTCGCAATGCAGTGGTGGAGCCTCTCTGGAGCGGTGCGCCTGAGCGATCCCGCAAGCCACATCGGCTTCCTTTATGTCCCAATGAAGCACCGCTGATAAGGCCATCGCGGCCCGCGGCGGCAACCGGCGCTCCTCGCGCCCGGACTGCGGGCCGGCGCGACCCTCCTCAGCGCCGTTGCACTTCGGCCGCGAACGTTCCCCTCGCACGGTAGCGGCGGGCCGCCGTATCGGGCGAGGACAGGCTGAAGCCCCCGACGATGCCGGCCGGCGTATCGAGCCGCGCGCTCGTCGCGCTGACCAGAGGCCCGACGAAGTGGCCCTGCGCACGGCCGGTGATGCCCTCCGACCCCGTCCCGCGCAGGGTCGCGTCGTAGTTCGGGAAGCCGCGGCTCCGCCCCGTGTAGGTCCGCCGGTCGAAGTCGACCGTGACCCGGCCTTCCCGCGCGGCGAAGTCGAAGTTGTCGGAATACGTGCCGACGACGTTGCCGCGCACCACGTCACCGTCGAGCACGTCGCCGATCACGTGGCCATCGTAGGTCACCGTCGCGGTCGTATTGCGCCGCGCCTGATTGACCACGGCGACCTCCTCGTCGCTCAGCGGCTGACCGGCGGCGAAGCTTCCGGAGTAGCCCCGTTCGACGGTCGTCCCGTTCTCCTCGCTGCGCTCTAAGCCGATGAAGGTGCCCCACCGCAGGTGCTCGTACTCGCGCGGCGCCGGGTTGGGGGTGGAGCCGCCGGTGCGCTGCGCCTCCGCCGCGAGCGCGGGTCCCGACGTCACCTCCAGCGAGGGGCGCCCCTCGCTGGACCCGGCGAAGACGGCGGCGCTTTCGAAGACGCTGTCGTCCTGCTGGGTGATGGACTGGGAGAACTCTTCGAACTCGATCGACGCCTCGAAGCCGCGCGTCAGCGGGTTGGCGTTGAAGAAGGCGAAATTGGATCGCGTCGCGTCGGCCGTCGAGAGAAGGGCGTAGGTCGCCGCCTCGCCGCCACTGATCGTGGCGCTCAGCCCGCTGGCGAACCCGACGATATCGGGGATCGGCGGGCCGGTGTACGGGGCCTGCAGGTCCGGCCGCGTGCGGGCGAG
Source organism: Acuticoccus sediminis (assembly GCF_003258595.1). Lineage (NCBI taxonomy): Bacteria > Pseudomonadati > Pseudomonadota > Alphaproteobacteria > Hyphomicrobiales > Amorphaceae > Acuticoccus > Acuticoccus sediminis. The sequence continues at coordinate 6,262 of NZ_QHHQ01000011.1, read as the reverse complement.
GAGATCGTCGACGGTGTTGCGCGTCAGCTCCGTGCCGGGGTACGGCGCGACGACGTCGAGCGCACCGGCAATGGTGTCCGTCGGCGGTGGGCTCCCGCCGTCCGGGGTTTCCACGACCTGCCGGGACAGCTGGTTGAGGATCGACGCGAAGTAGCTGTTGGCCTGGATCGTGAGCGGCAGACCGACCGTGGAGACCGACGCGCCGCCGAGATCGGTGAGGGCGGCGGCGGGGGCGGCCAGCGCCACCTGAAGCTCGGCATCGTCCTCCGCCTCGTCCCGCTGAGCGTCGACGCAGGAGACCGATGCGTCCCCGCCGTCCTCGGAGCCGGCACACACGACGAGGGCCGAGTGACCGCCGCCGCCCGCGCCCATCGCGGGGACCAGGCGCATCTGGCCGACGAGGGTCGTCGCGTGGTGTCGCCCGGCCTCGTCGCGGAGCCCCGGACTGAGCCGGAAGAGATCGTCGAGCAGGAGGCTGCGCGCCATGCGGCGGGGACCCATGAGCCGGTCCGCGTCCGCGACGATCTGGAAACCGGGCCGGTAGAGGGTTTTCGTCACCCCGTTCTTCGAGACGACCAGCGCGGCCCCGTTGAACAGATGCGCCCGCGTGCCGGCCGACGAGACGTCGACGATCGCGGTGCCGTCCGTCAGCGCGAAGGCGGCATCGCGGGTCTGGATCGCGACGGGCACGGTCCGGTTCGTGGCACCGCCGGCGATGCGCACAATCCCGGCGTCGACCGCCACCGCAACGCTGCCGCTTGCGCCGCTGCGGACCGTGGCCGCAGCGCCGGGGCCGAGCACGACGGACGCCCCGTCGCGAAAGAGGATCTCGACGGTCTCCCGCGGTGCGGCGCGGAAGGTCCGCCGGGTGCCGTCAGCGTAGTTGAGCTGGCGCACGGTGAAGCCCTGCTGCGTTGCGCCCGCGTCCGGAGGGGCGGCGCCGAGGGCACACACGAGAAGCGCAGCGAGAGCGATGGGGCGCATTGTAGACCTCATGACAGCGCGGGGTGTCAGAAGCGAGCCGAGAGAAGGAGCAAGCCGAAGACGTTGTCGTAGCTGTCGATTTCGTAGTTCGACATATTGCTCTCCAGCCCCGATTGAGCGGTCAGCTCGACATGATCGCCCAGCGGCACGTTGAGCGCCACACCGAGGCGCAGACGCACGTCCTCCTGCGTCTCGGTCGGGTCGATGGCGCGGTCGGGGCTGTCATAGGCGCGCAGCGCCGCCGTGGCGTCGGCCTGCAGCGCCCACGGCTGCGGCTGGCCGAAGGGCGACAGGAAGAGATGCTGACCGACGAGGCCGGCGGCCACTTCCCCGAAGGCTTCGAACGCCGCGTCGGCCTGTTTGCGAAGGCCAGTCACGATGAACCCGCCGCTGGTGCGCTCGGTGAAGCGATAGTTCACGCCGCCGCTCAGGCCGAGGAGCGAGCCGTCGCGAATGTTGTTGGCGGGGACGAGGCCGGTGGCGTGGAAGTCCTGATAGTGGGCGAAGCCCCCGAGGCTGAGGGCCGTGCGCGCACCGGCCGGCACCGTGAGGCGCACCGACGGCCCGATCTCGGTCACATAGGATTCGTAGTCGCGCCAGAGCTGGATGACGTCGGCGCGGACCTGAAGCACGCTGGGCCCGCCGAAGATCCGGTCCAGCCGGAAATCGACGCCCACCGCTCCGGTTAGGACGTCCATATCGAAATCGTTCAGCTGAACGTAGCGCCGCGAGTAGAACCCTGCGCTGGCAGTCAGGGCGTGACCAGCCTGCGTCCCAAGGTCGTAGCGCAGACTGAATCCGCCACTGCCGATAAAGGACATGTCGCCTCGCCCGGTCGCCGAGGGGTCAATCGTGCCGCTGGCGCTGGTCGCCCCGTCGCCCGGACCGAAATTGGCGTTGCTGTCGGCGCCGATACCGGCAGATATGTAACCCGACGCGATCAACCGCCTCTGGTTCCGGTCAGCCGCGGCGAGGATCTCGGCCGCGCGCGCCTTTACCGCCGCAGGTGCGTCCGGATTCTCGAGGGCCTCGGCGATCATGCGCTGCGCTAGAACGTCCTGACCGGTGCGGAAATAGAGGACGCCGAGCTCAAGCTTGATGTTGTCGAGATCCGGGAACAGAAAGAGAATACGCTCCAACGCGACAATCGCACCGCGGATATTTCCGTTTCGGGCGGCAGCGCTGGCGTATTGAAACGACACCTCCGGATCCGATGGACGCATGAGAACCGTCGCCAGATAGTCTGATTCGGAGGGCTCCTGGGAATGAACGGGGCCGGCAAGGCCAACAAGAAGGCCGAGGCAAAGGGATAGCCGGACAAACATTTACGTCCAATCCCGAAGGAACAAAGAACACGCGTCGCATCGGAAAAATACTGAGGGGTGAAACCGGCCAAGTCAAAAAATGATCGGTTGTCAATTCGAGACCATAGGTTGTTATGCCTCATGATTTTCAGAATGAAAACCGAGAAAGAGGACGCCGCGAGGCGTTCCGAAGGGGCGTACGGGGCCGCTTCAGAGCCAGCTCAGGGCATACATGTCGCTGCGCGCACCGACCGGGACGAGCGTTTGCCCCTTGCGATCGCTGAATGTCGCCTCCATCGCGTAGGTGGCCGTCGCGAGTGTAATATCGGGTGGTGCACCCGGCACGTCCGTCGCCCCGGTGAGCCGAGTGAGATGGTCGTGAGCGATCGTCCCCTCCCCCCGGCGTATGCCACCGTGGTCACAGATGATCCGCAACGCCACACCGCTTGTCGCGGCACACTTGCGGGCTCTCTCTACAACAGAACGCACCTCGGCCACCGTATCCGCGATAATGGCGTAGGCCGTTCGTCGACTCTTGAGCGCGCGAACCAGGAGAGCGTCACCAAACCGTACCGCCAGCGTGTCCGAAAACCTGTCCTTCGCACCTCTATCGAGGTCGTTGATGGGGTAGAGAAAGACGACAGCGGCGCCCGATACTGTCAGACCGGCGGTCGGCCCGGCCGGCTTCGGCCGCGTCAGTGGAAATTCGACGACGACGGTCTCCAGGCCGTGGGCCGCCCATTCGGACATTCCGGATGAAGTGCTTGCGATCGTACTGCGGTCGCCGCCCCCGGAGACCGATACCAGAAGGGGTTCCGTGTCGAGATGGCCGGCTCGTTCCAGCGCTCGGCCAGCACAATGGCGGAAAGTCTGTCGATAGTACCAATCCTGGCCGAGGCGTGGCACGTCGCCCGGGCATAGGATCGTGATCGTCGCCGCCTTCGCCAGACATGCATCGAAACGGTTGTTCCAGCCCTCCTCTCCGTCTGCATCCCCGATGGCGACTGACGCGGCGCGAAAGTCGGCGATCGAAAACGGCATGACCACATGCAGCTCCGCACCACGGGCAAGCGCGGCTTCGGCCAGTACGATGTCGGCGCCGCAGGCAAGCGACACATACAGCGACCCCACGTTGTGTGTCTGGAAGGCGACCTCGACCCCTTTGGCGATACGTTCGGCGGTGTCGGCACGGGGGGCTGCGTCGGCGTCCGTCGCGCGGATCATGTGCCCGACCCCAACCGCCGGGCGGGAGATCGGCATAAACGTCACCAGCGCGTCGGGATCCATCGCGAGCGCCGGAGCGAGCAGGCGAAGCTGGCGCCGCGTCGAAGCCCGCGCGCCGTCCGTGGCGTCCGGGAGCAAGGACGCTGCTCGGAACTGGCAACGGGCGGCCTCTGTCTCGTTGGTAATGAGGAGGGCCTCCGCGGCGGTCGCGGCAGACCAATAGGACGGTGCCAGCGAGCGATCCTCCAGGTACGGACGGGCGAGCTGCGTCGCCGTCGACTTGTCGCCGGCGAGAAGCGTCATGGCTGCTCTATTGACCGCGGCAAAGGGGGAACGGGCGATGTCGTGCGCGATGGCATAGGCCGCTGCGGCGCGTGACGCGTGGTCTTGCGTTTCCTGCAGCGTGGCGGCATGGCGGCAGCCGTCTTTCTCCAGCCGGCCGAGAAGGGCGGCAATGTCAGTCGCGAGCTGGCGTTCCAACGCCGTCGACGGCCGGATGTCGTCGAGGTCATCCCATGCGTCGGTGGCGTTCAGTCGATGGATCCCAGCGCGCACGAGGTGCGATACGGCGGCGGCCGTGACACCCGGTCCGAAGCCGTGGCGTTCGAGCAGCGCAGCGGCCTCGCCGGTGGCACCTAGACGGGCCGCGGTGAGTGCTGCGCGAAACACCAAGGTCGGCGCATCGAGGAGATGCGAGGCGAAGCTGAGTGCCAGTGTGCGTGCCCGCAGGAGGTCACCTGCGTCGAGCAAATGGTCGATCTCGCCGACGACGTCCTGATGCACATCGGCCGGCGCGACGTCTTGCAGATTCGCAAGCAAGCGGAGGCGATTGAAATCCAGCACTACGAGCGGGCTCGTCGTGACGAGGCCGGCGCGGGCCCATTCGCTGAGGTGCATGGCGATGGTCCGGCGGCTGACCGCCAGCTCGCTCGCCAACTCGTCCTGGGTGATCTTGCGGGCGAATTCGACTCGGTTGCCGTGAAATGTACCCTGCGTCGCGGCGGCCTCGGTGAGCAGCGCCGCCAGGGCGATTTCGGCGCCGACCTCGCGACGGCGGACTTGGACCTGCATCGCGTCCAGCAGACGTCGGGCGCCTTCGCGAACCAGGAGGCGGCGGAAACGGTGCTCGCTCTCGCTGAGGGTGGCGACGGTCTGCGCCGGCAGCCTCATCACCACGAGAGGCGTGACGGCGACGGCCCTGGTACAACGACGTGGGAGATTGGGGCCGATCCCGGCCAGAAGCAATTCGACGTCGCCGATGACGCCGAACTCGCCAACATGGTCAGCGCGGATGAACTTGCCAGCGGTCGCACCGAACTCGAAACGAGCGAGGGGGGCGTCGTCGCCTTGGCCACGCCGCGGTCGCGTGACGACGAAGAGCGCGTCGCTGGGATCGCCGATCTCGAACAGGACGTCTCCCGGGTGGACCACATTACTCAGCGTGGATACGCGAGCAAGCTCTCGGAGCCCGTCGGCACTCAGCGTGGCGAACAACGAGCAGCGTTCAAGAATGCCCTTGTCAATCACGTTCAAGACTCACGATGTTCGGAACATGCAATCGCGTCGTGCCCCTCGTCGTCCCAGGACGAGACTTCGCAAATAGCATAGCATCGTTCGTTTGGGGTCTGGGCTAGGGTTGGGCCCATCGCACCACCTCCCGTCATGGTGCGTCTTACGTCAGATCGACCAGTATTCAACCTCGCCGACGTCGATGTCGGACGTGACGCACAGGGTTACGTTGCGGATCCGTTGCTGTGTGCCGGAGCCGAAAGGCTCGAACATGATTATGCGGGGGTCACCCTGGTGATTGTTCGGCTCGAAAGTGAAGTACCCCATGGACGCTCGCATTGTAGCGCCGAGCAGATCCTCGCCTGTCACCGTCCGGTATCAATCTGAGAGGCATAGACCGAGTAGACGTTGGAAATTGCTCTTGGTGTGGATGTTGAACAAGCGCTACCCCTGATCGGCATCGGAAGGATCATAGCGGCCGTGAGGATCATCCACATGAACGCTCAACTTTCTCGCTTCGGTTGACGACGGCCGGTGCTGGCCTGACGAGAAGAACTTTTGGCCGAGATGCGATCGGCGGTTTGCGCGCTCTTGCACATTCGCGACATGCCGCCGCTACGGCATCCGATGCGAGTTGTGGTGAAGGAGGAGACGAGGCTTGGAGCCGCCGTTCGGTCCTCGCCGATCCGCTCCAGACGGAACTCGGTGCTGACGAGTTACCAATCTACGCCCACCTCATCGAGATCCGGACGGCGTGTCGGCGAACACCATGCCTATCATTGCCATTCGAGAGAGCGTCGACGGTTTCCTTCGAGACGACGCTCCCGACCCACCGCGCCTACGCCGATATCAAGGCGCGCATAGACGTAGACGCAGGCGCGCAACACGGCACAGCCGTACAAGCGCACAGCCGCAATGGCGCATGCCCACGAACGCGCAAACGCGCAAACGAACAGACCCGCAAACACGCAACACGGTATGAGCGTATTCGCGTACCCACACAGGCGCGCACGAGCGCAATTGTGTGATCCCGCAGAAGCGCAGAAGCGCAGAAGCGCAGAATGGTAGTTACGTAATCTCGCAAACGCGCAGAGTGACAATCACGTAATCGCACAGAAGAACACAGCACGACTGATGCTTTTGTTCAGCGTTTGCGGTTGAGGCGAAAGACGAGGCAGGATATATCGGAAAGTAGAACTTTCGCGATTAAAGCCCACCTCACCGCCTCGGCTCTCCCCTCA